>NZ_JAEQDD010000086.1:0-42519 GCF_020737885.1 Microcoleus sp. PH2017_34_RAT_O_A
GTTTTGATCTATATTACCTGTTTATCTTGCACTTTTTTCTCCCTCGCGCCATCTAAACCTATGCCACGCAATATGTGATTGATTTTTCAGCAAGCCCTAGTTAAAAAAGGATATCCCGTAGCAACTGATGGATTCTTCGGTGCCAAAACCGAACAAGCAGTCATCAATTTTCAAAAGAAAAATAAGATTACTGTTGATGGCATTGTTGGCCAGCAAACTTGGACGAAATTAGGCGCTTGCGTTAGCGAACCTCCTTGTTAAATCACTGCCAACATTTGCCCGCACTTCTTTGTCGATCGCAACTTGCAAACAATAAATGGAGAATCCAACCATGCAAACCACAAACGCAACTCGCCTTGAATTACCTTCCTGCCGTTATTTTCCCCTACTCCAACGCAACGATGCTGTCACCCAAAATGAGGATGTCCGCTACCTCCAACGAGTTTTAAATGTCAGTGGAGCTTCCCTAAATACTGATGGATCGTTCGGCGCGAAAACCCAACAAGCAGTCATCAGTTTTCAACAGCAACAAAAAATCGCTGCTGATGGCATTGTCGGCCCGAAAACTTGGAATAAATTGGGCGTTTGTACAACTATATTTTAAAGTTTGTACTACCATATTTTAAACAGAGTAGGGCGTGCCGTGCGCGCCCTATCTTTTATAGCAACCGCGCCCGATGCTGAGAACGTTTTTAAATGCTGACACCAATGCGATCGATTCGGGAGCATCTCATTTTTGAAAAAAGCATTTTTTATTATAGTGCTGTCCCCGCTCAAAAAAGGATCGTAGTACGGACTTCAGTCCGCTCTTTAAAAAATGCTTCTTGCAAAACTGAGATGCTCCCAACTAAAGTCTTCTTCCCGAATCCCTGTTTTTACCAGAAGAGCAAAGCCGAAGCGAACCCTCTTCCTTAGGAGCGCGAATTAAATAATTTACACATATTTGTGGGATGGGCGTCCCGCCCATCCAGAAAAGACGGGCGGGACGCCCATCCCACAAGAACAATAAAAATTGTAAGTTATTTAATTCTCCTTCCTTAGAAAAGCTGCCTACTTTTCCGCCCCGTCTTCCACCCCAGACCACCCCTCGGGTACTCCATACATTCGATACTTGCGAGAGCGCTTGAAATATAGCGTTGCTACCAGATCCTCAGGATTGATTTCTAAAATATTCTCAAATACTTTTTGAGCAGCAACAAATTTTTTCTGGTAGTAAAAATTGAGAGCTTCTTGAAAAATCTCCGCAGTTTGCTGTTTGAGGAGAATGCTTTGTTCTGTTTCTGCATCATAAATTTCAAATACCGACACAGCAGTTGTCTTTCCTTTCACCGTTACTCGATCGACAAATCTGTAGTTGTATGTTTCTGAATCGTCCAGGCGATCGATAATTTCACCGCTAACGAGAATTCCCGAGCCGTAAACCTTAGTCAATCCTTCCAAACGAGAGGCGAGATTCACCGCATCAGAAATCACGGTACTTTCCATCCGTTCTCGCTCGCCAATTGTACCTAACATCAAATTGCCCGCGTGCAAACCAATACCGATCGCGATCGGCAACAAGCCGTTTTGTTCTCGCTGCTCGTTGTAGATACTCAATTCTTTTTGCATATCAATTGCTGCTCGCACACCATCTGATGGAGATGTCGGAAACAAAGCCATGACTGCATCGCCAATATATTTGTTGATAAACCCGTTGTTTTCCCTGATTGCAGGACTCACCCTTCCCAAGTAACTATTAATAAATGCAAAGTTTTCGGCTGGTGTCATCTGTTCTGAAAGTACCGTAAAAGAGCGAATATCAGCAAAAAGTACAGTCATATTCTTTTCCTGATTGTCGCCTAATTTGACTTCAATAATACTCGGTCTTTCAAGCAAATCTAAAAAATCATGCGGCACAAACTTGCCGTAAGCTGCATTCAGTTTTGCCATACTAATTTGCGTCTTGATTCTGGCTAACAATTCCTTTTTGATAAAAGGTTTAGTTATATAATCATTCGCTTCTGAGTTAAAAGCTTCTACCAAGTCACTCGTTTGATTTTTGGCCGTCACCATCAGAATTGGTATTTCTAAAGGTGAGTATTGTTGGCGAACTGCTCGACAGACTTCATAACCAGTCATCTGCGGCATCATTACGTCGAGTAAAATCAAGTCTGGCTTAAATCCTGATTCAATCAGATTTAAAGCTTCTCTGCCGTTGATCGCTTGAGCGATCGCATAGTTTTCCAGAGCGAGATTATTGATAATGACCTGAATGTTAATTGGTTCATCATCGACCACTAAAACTTTTACTTTTTCACCTTCTTCTATCAAGTCCCTTTTGGTTAAGATAGTAGAATTTACTAGAGATGATTCGGAGTCTAATTCAGGAGCAAGCAAAATCTCCTCGCCCTCGGTTAAACCAGGCTGTTTGCTGTTAATTTCCGGCTGACTCTCTGAGACTGGTAAAGTAAAAATAAATTGGGAACCTACGCCTACACTTGAAGATACCGAGATTTTACCGCCGTGTAATTCCACTAATTTCTTGGCAACAGTTAACCCTAAACCCGTCCCACCATATTCTCTAGCAGTGGAACCGTCAGCTTGTTCAAATGATTCAAAAATTTGCTCTAATTTATTTTCGGGGATGCCAATGCCTGTGTCGGATACAGTAATCGCCAATTGGGGATTAGGTGATGATTCTTCAGGGCTCGTTATCAATGCTGCTGAAATCTCAACTGTGCCGCTTTCAGTGAATTTAATCGCGTTGCCGATTAAGTTATAAAGTATTTGCTCCAAACGATTCTCGTCGGCTGCTATTGGTGGCAATTCCGGAGCAACTGAGTTAATCAATTGCAATTTTTTTGTGCCTACCAATGGCTGACATAATTTGAGAATCACAAAGACGATTTCTCGGAGGTTGACTGACTTAGTTTGCAGTTCAAGACTTTTGTGTTTGAGCTGAGAAAAGTCGAGGATATCGTTTATTAAAGAAGCCAATCTTTTTCCTGACGATGCAATCAAAGCTAAGTTGAAATTGGTCGTTTCTGGCAGTTTTCCGGTAGCACCGTCTATCAAAGATTCTGCAATCCCAATAATGCCGTTGAGGGGAGTGCGGAGTTCGTGGGAAGTATTGGCTAAGAATTCGTCTTTCAGTTTGTCCAGTTGCTGCAATTGGGTATTTTTAGTTTCTAAGGCACTAAAAGATGTTTGCAGTTGTGCTGCCATGCTGTTAAAAGCGGTAGCAAGCACGCCCAACTCGTCGGAACGATCGAGCTTGACAGTTCTGTCAAATTGTCCTTGAGACAAATCTATTGCTGCATCTTTTAATTTTAAAATTGGTTTGGTAATCCAGCGAGAAGTGCAAATTCCGATCGCAGTAGCTACAGCCAAAGCTGCCAGACATAGCAAGATTGTAGTTCTATTGCCGGCATTTATTTGTTCCATAAAATCGGCTTCTGGAACGACGACGACAATGAGCCAATCTAAACCTTTGCCATCTTGGAATGGCATAACTTTTAAAAATTGCTGCTTCCCATTGATTTCAAAATGGATTAGTTTCGATTCGGTAATTTGCTGCAAGTCTTGAAAGTGACTTTCTAAGTATTTAGCTGTACTCTGGGTTACGATATCGCTGCTTTCTTTGACTTGAAACTGTTGTTTTTTACCGTTTTTGTTGCGGAAAGGTTTTTCTGGGGTGGAAGTTGCCAGCAGCGTTCCCTTTCTTTCGATAATAAAAGTTTGACCGGATTTGCCTATTTTGAGGCTGTTTAAAAATTCACTGATACTGTCCAGACGTAAAGCAGTAATTAATACTCCGTCTAGCTGTTTCTGGTTGTTGTAAACTGGTTGCAGCGCGCTGAGGAGCAGTGTGGGTTCTAGCGAGGAGACATCCACTGAACTCCAAGTGGTTTTGCCTGCTACAGAGGCATCTTTGTATAAAGGGTTCTGTCGGATGTCGAAGTTTTTGATGGTGGCTGCTATTTTTGTGCGATCGCCACTATCATTAGTATTGTAGGAATAAAAATTAAATTTGGTAGACGGGCCGGAGGCGTTAATCAACAAAGTCCCATTCGACATCTTTTCGCCAGTGCGGTATTCTCCATTGCGATTGGCGAACGACGTAAAATTGATATAAGGATATAATTGCACTTGCCGCCACAGATACTTTTCCCAAGCTGGCAAGTCTTTGATGTTCACAAAACCCAACTTCAGTGCATCCAGCTTGCTTTGATTGATCTGGTGCGGAGTTTGCAAATAAGTTATCAAATTTTGCTCAATGCGATTGCTCACTTCCCCCATTAACTGATCTGCAAGATCGTTCACGGCTTTTTGAGAGTTCTTAAATGATAAATATCCCACAATTCCCACTGCCGCAAATACTTGCAAGACAAACGGAACTATGAGTACAGTTTGCAGCGTCGTTTTTCCTGAAAGTTTGGCAGCTAAGCGATTGAGAGAAAAAGTTGACATAACATTAATTTAGATTAAAAGACACGGTTTATACTCGGAGGGAAGCTACACCACTGTTAAGTATTGTAAACCTTGTTGTAGTTGAACAAAAGTTACACAATAACAGCCTGATTCTAGGTTGTTTCCTGAATCGCTGTCAAACCTGAGATTTTTTATAGAAACCAGGTTTTTTTTCGCATAGCTTTACGCATTATATTCGATTATGAAGTCAAACCTAGCGAACTCTACAGCGGATTTTCGGGGAAATTCCCCATTTTGGGTCTTCAGGCTTCGGTATGAATATATTATGACTGAGACTAGCTCCAGAAAAATCGATGAAGACCTGAAAATTTCTGACTTCAGATTGATGCTACTTTTACTACTTTTCATCCAAACATTCTATCCCCGACCATCCTTCTGGAACTCCATACATTTGATGTTTCAGAGAGCGCTGGTAGTAGATTGCTGCCAACTTATCTTGAGGATTTGTTTCGCAAATATTCTTAAAGATTTTTTGCGCTTTAGGAAAATTTTGCTCGACATAAAGCTGTATACCTTGTTGAAATACAGCAGCAGTTTCCTGTTTTAGCTGAATGCTTTGTTCTGTTTCTGCATCATAAATTTCAAACACCGACACGGCAGATGTTTTCCCTTTTACGGTGACTCGATCGACAAATCGGCACAGATATTGCGATCGATCGCCCAAACGCTCTAAAATTGATTCAGTAACGAGAATTCCAGAGCCGTAAACCTTAGTCAATCCTTCCAAACGAGACGCGAGATTCACCGCATCAGCAATCACGGTACTCTCCATCCGTTCTTCTTCGCCAATCGTACCCAGCATTAAAGTGCCCGCGTGCAAACCAATACCGATCGTAATTGGTGCGTAATCCCTTGTTTGTCGGCGATCGTTGAAAAGAATAACTTGTTTTTGCATTTCCACTGCCGCGCGAACAGCATCATCTGCCGACTCAGGAAATAGTGCCATAATCGCATCGCCAATATATTTATCAATGAAACCTTTGTGATCGCGAATTACCGGACTGACTCGACTGAGGTAGCTGTTGAGAAAATTAAAATTTTCTTGGGGAGTCATAGCTTCGGAGATAGTTGTAAAGGAGCGAATATCAGAAAATAAAACTGTCATTTCTTTCTGGATTTGATCGCCTAGTTGAACATCAACAATACTTTCGTGTCCCAAAAATCGCAGAAAGTCGTGGGGCACAAATCTACCATAAGCTGCATTTATTTTTGTGAGACGGATGTGAGTTTTGATTCGAGCTAGCAATTCATTTTTGAGAAAAGGTTTAGTTAAAAAATCATTGGCTCCTGCATTGAAACCTTGCACTAAGTCAGATACTTGATTTTTCGCGGTTAGCATGACGATTGGCAATTCGCTAGCCGTGAATTTCTCCCTGACTTTATCGCAAACTTCGTAACCAGTCATCCGTGGCATCATGATATCTAGCAATATTAGATCGGGTTTGTAGCCTCTCTCGATAAGAGCTAAAGCTTCTCTACCGCTGCTAGCTTCGGCGATTGTATAATTTTCAAGAAGTAGATTGTTAGTTAATACCTGAATATTTACAGGTTCGTCATCTACAATCAAAATTTTTACTTTGTTGTTTTTCAAAGAACATTTAATCGCACTCGAACTGTTATTGTTAAAATTTGGTGGAGCAGCTTCATTAATTATCAACTTGCGCTCTTCTGTTCTCGAAACTAAAGAATGTCGAGCAGTTGCTGGCAACTGCTTGTCATCGAGATATTGATTTTTAGAAATTGGCAAACTAAAGGTAAACTGGGAACCAACACCGAGTTCTGAAGATACTTGAATTTCGCCACCGTGCAGCTCGACTAACTGCTTTGTAACTGCCAAACCTAAACCAGTTCCTCCGTGTTCTCTAGCAGTGGAGCCGTCTGCTTGTTCAAAGGATTCAAAAATTCGTTCTAACTTATCTTCAGCAATGCCAATTCCCGTATCGGATACGGTAATTTGCAGTTTTGACCTGACAATTAAAGATAGAAGCTGGCTCGTTACTGAACTTTCTTTTTTTGCCAACTGCGGCGATTCCAAGCCGATCGCATTCGCCGAAATTTCTACAGTACCATTGTCGGTAAATTTAATCGCATTGCCGATCAAGTTGTAAAGAATTTGTTGCACCCGATTTTCGTCGGCATCCACCAGGGGAATGTCGGGAGTGACTGAATTAATCAACTGCAAGTTTTTTGTGCCAATTAGAGGTTGAGAAAGAGTTACTACGATATCGACAATTTCTCGAATGCCGACGGGCTTGATTTGCAGTTCAATATTTTTGTGTCTCAGCTTGGAGAAATCGAGAATGTCGTTGATGAGATTTGACAGTCTTCTGCCACTAGATGCAATAATTTCTAGATTGGAAATAGTCAGTGCTGGTAATTGTCCTGTAGCACCATCGATCAAAGATTCTGTTAAACCGATAATGCCGTTTAGTGGGGTGCGGAGTTCGTGAGAAGTATTGGCTAAAAATTCGTCTTTGAGTTTGTCAAGTCGCTGCAATTGAGCATTTTGATGCTCTAATTTTGTGAAAGATACTTCCAATTGACCGGCCATGCTGTTGAAGGCATTAGCTAATTTTCCTAGTTCGTTAGATGAGGCAATATTTACCCGAGTTTCCAATATGCCGCTAGTCATTTGAGTAGCTGCGGATGTTAGAGATTTTAAAGGATTTGTGAGCGATCGCGCAAAAGCGACTCCCAAGCCCACGGCGGCGAGGGCGCTGACGGTGGTAACTGCACCCATGACGTAGATGAGCGATCGCACAGGAGCGTAAGCTTCGGCTGTAGGTAGCTCTACAACCACCATCCACTGTACCCGACGGACGATCGCACCCGTTCCCATGACTTCTTCCCCGTGCCAGCCTCGATAAACCAGCGGAGATTGCATTCCCGAAGCTAAAGCTAATTTCGATAACTCTCCCACAAACGATCGCCCTTTCAAATCTGGGAGTAAATACGGATTAACCTTGTTTCCTGTTTCCGAAATCAGCACCGAGCGGTTGTCGATAACATAGCTGTATCCAGTTTTTCCAACTTGCGATCGGGCTGCAATTTGAATTAAAAAGTTTAGACTTACTCTGGCAAATAATACTCCAGCAATTTTATTTTTACTGTCGCGAATAGGCACGGCTAAATTAACAACATTAACCGTTGTCTTCATATCGACATCTACTGAACTCACATAATTTTGAGCCTGTCGAAATGTCTCCCAAAATAGAGGCGAATCTCCCGAAATACCTGCCAAACTCAAGCTAGATGTAGAGTATGATTCGTAAGGCGACATTACTTGTACGACTTGACCTTTACTGTTTAAAATTCCTACCACTTCGTAGGCGCTGTTGCTATTGATTAATCCTTCAAGAATGCTGCGCTGAGTTTCAGCATTGAATTCTGTTAAGCCACGCAATTCTGACAAATAATTGAGTTGGCGCTGCAAGTTATCCAGATAAGCCCTAATTTGGGCGGCCGCAGCTTGCGATCGCTCGTACTGAAGCTGTTTTGTCTGTTCTATTTGTCCCCGAAAGCTGAGGTAAGCTAACGTACTCCCTGCCATCAATACGCTTGCCACAACAATCGAGACAAAACCATAACGCAGTTGATTGGCAATTGAGGACATTTGATTCTGCTACTTAACAGTTTTAACTCTCTTTCTCTAGGATACACCTAATTTCATTTTTCGTAGCGCTGCTACAATCGCCACCTTTAATTTATCGTTACCTTTGGCTAACTTGTGGTTTTATAAATCTAATTTTTGTTTCCAGATCCGATCTTCAATCCAAATTCGATCCGGCAGGAGTCCCAACCTAAAGAAAATTTCAGCAATGCGTTGTTGTTCTTCAACTGCCCTATCTTGAATTGGTAACAAATCGTAGGTACGGCTTTTAGTTAAACTTCTAGCTGTGGTTTTTTTCATTCCGGTTCGAGCGGTAATAAAGTCTACTGCTCGCTCGGGATTTTTAGTTATCCAATTAGCCATCTGTCGCGTTTCTCCCATGACTGTTTTAACAATATCGGGAAAGTCGCTAGCAAAAGAGCGACTTGCCAAATAGAAGTTTCTGTCATTGATCAGTTGCTCGCTATCAGTCAGGAAATGAGCAGGCATGGTTTCCTGTAACTTAGCTAAAAACGGCTGCCAAACCGCCCAAGCATCAACTTCGCCTCTCAGAAATGCTTCCTGAGCTTTTGGCGGAGACAAATCGACTAATTCGGCATTTTTTAACTTCAATCCGCCTTGAGTTAACGCCCGAATTAACAAATAGTGAGCTGATGTTTTCCGAGTGGCTGCTATTTTCTTGCCTTTAAGATCTGCGAGAGTCCGAATAGGAGAATTTTCAGGAACTATGATGCCAATGCTGCCAGGTAAAGCTGAATCATTAGCAATATAAACGAAAGGTATGCCCTCTGATTGGGCAAAAATTGGCGGCGTAACTCCTGCATAACCCAGATCGATTTTTCCTTGTCCTATTGCTTTTAAAATTGGTGGCCCTGTGACAAATTCCGTCCATTCTACAGACCATCCCATTTTTGCTAAACGGGTTTCCAAAGATCCTTTAGCTTTGAGATAAAACAGGGATCCGAAAGGCTGATGGCCGATTCTTACTATTTTTGTTAAGTTTGAGAATGAGTTTGTTTTTTTTGCTGTAAAGCTATTTATCAGATCGGAGTTGCAACTTGCTACAGTTAAACTCAAGCAAAAAAATAGTATAAATAGCAGCGAATATTTCCAAGCCAAATGCTGTTTAATATTTTGAATCAAAAACGATAATTGAAACCTCGGCTTTTTGTGGCTCATAAAATATCGTCGAAGTAGGTTGTGCAGGAGTAATATTTTCCAGATGTTTTTGACAATACTTATATTACAATACGGTTCAGTTAACAATCTAATTGCTTTGCGCGCAGATAAATTCATTGAGAAGCACCATAGTCTTTGCGATTGCTTCGCTAAGAGCTCGCAATGACATACTTCGCTAACCCAAGCGTATTGACTTATATTATGTCCGCTGATTTCCGGGTGTTAAAAAAGGTAGAATTAAATATAAAATTTTGGCTGGCTGTCTCTGAAATTAGCGACCAAATTAAGCTATATTATAGCAGATTTCAGGAATGTGAGATTTGCTATGGCTGACTCTATTGCTCGCCGTTTGGAACAATACACGATCGCCCGATCGCACGAAGTGTTAATCGTGAAGGCCGAAATAGACGGCGAATTCGACGAAATTGCTATTTTTAAAGGGTTTTCTAGCTCCCTGGTGCGATCGACCGCGAGCGATCCAGAAGTGCCAGTTTTGCCGGAGACAGCAAAGATTGTTAGTGTCGATCGGCTCTATAGTCCCTACAATCCAAATAACCCCCGCTATATCGAGCAAGGGCTATCTTGGGAAACAATGCAATTTCTCTTGTCCGAAGCCGGAGTTTAGAAGACCGGGCGGTTTCAACCGCCGTCTATACAAGAACACCGGGCGGTTGAAACCGCGTCTATACAAACAAAACCCTTCTAGTGCGGGTTGAAGAACTGGCGGTTAACATTACGTTATTTTCTTCAGTCCGCGGAGGCGGACTTTGTTTTTGTAGGCGCGGTTTCAACCGTACGTCTTATCTAAATCGTGCCGCCGGCCGCTTGAAAACGAGCTCTCGCGCGTTTGATTGCTTGCTTAGCTTGAATTTGCTCTTGCAAAGTGCCACTAGCAGAGCTTTCCAAACGAGCTTCTGCTTCGGTGTAAGCAGTACGAGCAGCTTCTTTATCAATCGTTTCGCCTTTCTCAGCGCCGTTGACAAGGATAGTTACTTGGTTTTCTTGGATTTCTGCAAAGCCGCCCATCAGAGCAATAGACACCCATTCCTTACCAGGACGGACGCGCATCACTCCGGTATCCAAAGCAGTCAACATCGGAGCGTGACCGGTCAAGATACCCAATTGGCCTGTCGTGCTTGGCAGAATTACTTCTTCAGCATTAGAATCCCAAACAGTTTTGTCTGGGGCCACTACGCGCACAGTTAATGTCATAAATAGTGAATTGGGAATTGGGAATTGGGCATTGGGAATTGGGCATTGGGCATTGGGCATTGGGCATTGGCCAAACAGGTAATTGGTTATTTGTTAGTTTCAATAACCAATAACCAATTACCAATTACCAATTACCCATTACCCATTACCCATTCCCTACTTTCTACTTAGCGTCAGCCTTCATTTTTTCAGCTTTGGCGATCGCTTCGTTGATATCGCCAACCAAATAGAAAGCTTGTTCAGGTAACTCATCAAGTTCGCCACCCAAAATCATTTGGAAGCCCTTAATGGTATCAGCCAACTTGACGTACTTACCGGGGGAACCGGTGAACACTTCTGCTACAAAGAACGGTTGAGACAAGAAGCGTTCAATTTTGCGAGCGCGAGAAACAGTCAAGCGGTCATCTTCCGACAGCTCGTCCAAACCCAAAATCGCAATAATATCTTGCAATTCCTTGTAGCGTTGCAAAATAGACTGCACCTGACGCGCAACACCATAGTGTTCTTCGCCTACAATGCTAATTTGCAACATTGTGGAGGTAGATTCCAGGGGATCAACAGCCGGATAAATACCCTTCGCAGCCAAACCGCGAGACAACAAAGTTGTAGCGTCTAAGTGAGCAAAAGTCGTAGCCGGCGCTGGATCAGTGAAGTCATCCGCAGGTACGTACACAGCTTGAACCGAAGTAATCGAACCTTCGGTAGTCGAAGTAATCCGTTCTTGCAAGTCGCCCATGTCTGTACCGAGAGTCGGCTGATATCCCACAGCCGAAGGCATCCGACCCAACAAAGCCGATACCTCAGATCCCGCTTGTACGAACCGGAAGATGTTGTCAATGAACAAGAGTACGTCTTGCTTGCTGACATCGCGGAAGTATTCGGCCATCGCTAGAGCCGACAGGCCCACGCGCATCCGAGCACCTGGTGGCTCGTTCATTTGACCGTATACTAGGGCAATTTTCGATTTGCTGCGGTCTTTTTCGTCAATAACCCCAGACTCGATCATTTCTTTGTAAAGGTCATTACCTTCACGGGTGCGCTCGCCCACACCGCCAAACACGGACACGCCGCCGTGAGCCTTGGCGATGTTGTTCACGAGTTCCATCATGATCACGGTTTTGCCGACGCCTGCGCCGCCGAACAAACCGATTTTGCCACCGCGACGGTAGGGAGCCAGGAGGTCGATGACCTTGATCCCTGTTTCAAACACCGAAGGCTTGGTTTCTAGTTCGGTGAAAGCCGGCGGCTGGCGGTGGATGGGCATACTTTCGGAAGTATTGACCGGGCCGAGGTTGTCTACGGGTTCGCCGATGACGTTAAAAATACGGCCGAGAGTCGGGATTCCGACGGGAACTTGGATCGCTTCCCCGGTATCTAATACTTCCATACCGCGCATTAAGCCGTCGGTGGTACTCATGGAAACTGCACGCACTTGGCTGTCTCCGAGGAGTTGCTGAACTTCGCAGGTAACAGAAATGTCTTGACCTGCTTCGTTTTTGCCGGCGATCGTAATAGCGTTATAGATTTGGGGCAGTTTGCCGCCTGGGAATTTTACGTCTACAACTGGCCCGATGATTTGGGTGATGTAGCCTACGTTCGTTTTTGTTGCGGTGGATACCATGAATAGTGCCTTTGTTAGGATTCTATTTTTCCCGTTGTGGAAAAAGTCTTAACATTTAGAAATGCTATTTCTCAGAGTACCACTGAACAGACTCACTATTTAGATTTGTATGGGGATGCTTAAGAGTCATTTTTTTGGTTGCTGCTGTCGCTTTTTTTTGCCGCGAGCCGCCGCCAAAGCCCCGATCCCCAGCATGGTGCCGAACACTGTCACAGGCTCGGGTGCTAGCTCGGCGGAGACGGTGAAGTCTTGGAAGTCGCGATCGTTTCCTCCTCCGGCATCGTCGAAGGAGATTTTGCTTCCCTGAGCCAGTTGGGCCATTGTGAGCGATGAATATTGTTCTGGGCCTTTACCGCCGTTGATACTTGTAAATGAGTCGGGGGAGCGGGGGTTGAGCCCAAATTCGCCAAATACGGCTTGCTGACATCCGGCCACCACACAGTCATCTCTGCGAAACTGGGTGTTGGCGGCAAACCATTCGGGGCTGTTCATGAAGGTGCTGCTGGAGGCGTACTGCTCGAATTGTTTGCCACTGCCGCTGTCACTCCAGAGCAGCAGGGCATAAACTTGATCCTGCAAAAAGGTGAAGGTTTGAGTTGGGGAGCCGTTGTTCGATCCCACGGAGTTGCCGAAGGTTCCTTTCCATTCATCGGCGTTCCCGTTATCTGAGGGTTTGAACTCGTAAAACAGTCGGGTGATGTTGCTGTAGCCATTGGCTCCTGTCTGAGCTTGGGCTACCCACAAGCTAGACTGGTAAGCGCCGTGAGATTGGTCGAATGTAAAGTTGATATTGGTATCTCGATCGAACTGGATGCCAGTGCTGCCAAACATGAAAGCTCGGGCGGGCGTGCAGATGCTGAGCAAGATTGTGGTTGCCAAGCTGGCGACTGTAAAAGATGTTTTTTTGACTAGCGTTAAGGTAGTCATAACCCTGATTCCTCCAATATTGTTAGTTAGTAAGCTGGTCAATGCTATCTTGTCAAGACAGGAATAGACGATCGCGACCCTCGGATATTAAGGGCGATCGTCAAACCGACAAAACAGACTCTACGGCAGTGACTCTACGGACTGATATCACTTAGGTGTTTTTTTGAGTCAATGAGTGCTTGTTTTAAGAGTTTTCACTGACACTCTAGTGGCAGACTACTTTCATCTGTCACAGCCAGATTTTCACTCAGTATAGATTTACAAGCTACTACATCTATTGGTATCGCTAACTGTCTCAAATTGACTGGAAGACTTGCAAATATTAGCTTTCATCAAAAATATATAAATTTTTTTTGTCAATTTTTGTGAAATTTTGGTAAAGCTCATCCCAAACTTATAAAGTTTCTCAGAAAAATTTGGCTGTTGGGTGAGTTGCTCCTGGAAGCGGACTGCAAGCTGCTCGCCCTGGAATCGGCTGTGGCGCTGTCCAGAGTAGGAATTGGAGCGAGTTGTTTGGCACTAGCAGCAAGTTGCTTTCACTGGCGATCGGTACTTACGCATTTTTGACTGCTAATCGTCAAGGTTGTTCAACTGACAGTTGACAGTTGACAGTTGACAACTGACAGTTGACAGTTGACAGTTGACAACTGACAGTTGACAGTTGATAGTTGACAGTTGATAGCACTTGACAAAGGAAAGAAGAGGATTGGAGTAATGAATAGTCTGCTTTTAATTTATCCTTAAAAGGGTTCCGGCTTTAAACCAATTATTTATGGTAATTAAATAGATAGATTTCCTGCGGATTTGCTATATTTTTTCGAGGCAAAATACCGTAAATCCTATTGACAGGAGGAACCTTCATGAGTCAGAATAGGGAAAGATAAATACGATCGCACTTTTAGCACAGATCTTTAACCACAATGGCAGCCAACAAACTAAATTTGCTCGGATGGTTATTCATACTTGGCTGCCTCAATGCAGCGGCCGGCTCGGCTTCCGCGCAACCCATCACCCCCGCACCAGACGGCACGAATACAGTCGTGACACCCAACGGCAATCGCTACGACATTTCCGGGGGGTCATTGGGCGGTGACAAGGCTAACCTGTTTCACAGTTTTACTCAGTTTGGTCTCAGTTCCGGTCAAACGGCAAACTTTTTAACCAATCCCAACATTCAAAATATCTTAGGAAGAATTAACGGAGGAAATCCTTCTGTAATCAACGGCTTAATTCAAGTTACAGGCGGCAATTCCAACCTGTTTTTGATGAATCCGTCGGGGATAATTTTCGGACAAAATGCCAGCCTCAACGTACCGGGTTCTTTTAACGCCACGGCGGCGACAGGTATCGGTTTTGGGAACAATCAGTGGTTTAGTGCGATCGCCAATAACAACTGGGCAGCTTTAATCGGGAATCCGAACAGTTTCGCATTTACCAGTCCGCAAGCAGGAAGCATTGTAAATGCCGGGAATTTGACGGTGGCACCCGGTCAAAGTTTAAGTTTGACGGGGGGGACGGTTGTGAATACCGGCCAGCTAAACGCGCCAGGAGGCGGTGTTCTGATTACGGCTGTACCCGGTCAAAATTTGGTGCGGATTTCTCAAGCTGGTAATTTATTGAGTTTGGATGTTCAACCAACAGCAACTGGGGGATCGCTGCCGAATAATTGGACGCAACCGGTGTTATCTTTGCCGGAGTTACTGACAGGAAAAGGCCAGGAACAAGCAACGAATTTGACGGTAAATGCCAATGGGGATGTGGTGCTGGCGGGGAATTTGGCTGTGCCTGTTGTGGCGGGAACTGCGATCGCCAGCGGCAGTATCAATGTCTCGGGCAATACTGGGGGTAATGTTAGCATATTGGGCGATCGGGTAGGTGCGATCGCGGCTAACATCGATGCTTCGGGTATTAACGGCGGCGGGAATGTACTGATTGGCGGAGATTTTCAGGGTTTGGGGACTGTGCCGAATGCTGTGCGGACGTTTGTGAGTGCAGATTCGACAATTAATGTGGATGCGATTAGCAACGGTAATGGCGGGCGAGCGATCGTTTGGGCTGATGAAACTACTCGTTTTAATGGGAATATTACTGCCCGAGGTGGCTTGTTTTCTGGGAATGGCGGGTTTGTGGAGGTATCGGGAAAACAATCGCTGGATTTCGCTGGGTTGGTGGATTTGCGATCGACTGTCGGCAGTGCCGGAACCTTATTGTTAGATCCTACTAATATTACTATTAGCACAGCTCCGGATGCAGCCGGTGCATTCGGGGGAGGAGTGTTTACTCCCGGTATCGCTGCGCCTACGGCTACAATTAATAACGGGACGCTGCAAACGCAATTGGGTTTAGGTAATGTCACTATTTCTACTACATCTCTTGGTGCGAGTGCAGGGGATATTACAGTTAGCGCTCCGATTGCTTGGGCTAATAAAAATTCCCTGACTCTGAATGCCAGTAATAGCATATTTGTTAACAACAATATCACAACTCAGGGAGGCAATATCACCCTGAATGCTGATACCGACAATCTCGCCGGTGGTAATGTCACCATTACCAATGCGACGATTAATACAAATGGTGGCAATTTTACCGGTATTGGCCGCGGGAATACTGTCAATGGAAATGGGATTAATATTAATGGTGGTACGATTAATGCTGGTGGTGGGAATATTGACCTCACTGGTAGTAGTGCAGGAAACACGGCAATCAACGTCGGCCTTCAGGTATCTGGCGGAACCATTACACCTACTTTAGTAACTACTGGAACGGGAAAGATTACCCTTACTGGCACTAGCGGTACCAGCCTCAATAGTGACGGGATAATTTTGCGCGGGCCTACTATAAGTTCAGCCAATGGTGAGATTACACTGATTGGTAACGGCAGCGGATCTGGTAACGGCATTCTGATTTTGAGTAATGCCGTGGTGGAATCAACGGGGACGGGAAAAGTTGGCCTGACTGGTACGGGCGGCAATGGGATTAATGGCAGCAATAGAGGGATATCTATTGAGACAAATAGCAGCGTTAAATCATTCGATGGAGATATCAGTCTTATTGGAAAAGGTGGCAGCAGTGGAAGCAGTAATTACGGTATTGCGATCGACAACGCGGCCTTAGTGCAATCAACAGGCATTGGAAGTATTAGTTTCAGCGGTACCGGCGGTGCGGGCAAAAACAATAACTCCGGGATATTGATTAACGCCGCCAAAGTGCTATCAAACAATGGAAACATCAGTTTCGCAGGGACAGGTGGTGGCACTGGAATTGGTAACCACGGTATTCGCATGGAAAACCTGCCGTCGTCAGAGGTACCACTTCTAAATGGATCGTTAGTTGAATCAACTGGAAGCGGAAGTATTTCTTTCAACGGTACGGCTGGTGCGGGCACAGACAATAACAGCGGGATATCTGTTGCTAATTCTAACGTGCGATCGGCGAGTGGAAATATCGCCATGACTGGCACAGGTGCGGGGACTGGTATCAATAAAACAAATTATGGCATTATTGTTGAGGGTAATTCAGCAGTAGAATCGACGAAGGCAAGTATCGATCTGAATGGTAAGGCAGCAATCGGTTCGGCGGCAATTTATCTGAATAATGGAGCGCTCAAATCGACGGTGGGAAATGTTGCTCTGACTGGTAATGGGCCAAGCGGTACTAATGAAATTAACCTGAATAATAGCAACATCAACCTGACGGCGGGAACCGGTAATGATGTTACTTTGACCAGTGATGCAATTACGGTTTCACCCACGTCTCAAGTCAAAGGCAACGGTACTATTCTGTTGCAACCTCTGACTCCGAGTTTAGGTATTACTGTTGGCACTGCCGGTAATTCTGCTGATTTGAATCTCAGCACTACTGAACTCGCAGCTTTCAAGGGATTTTCCCAAATGATTGTCGGGCGGGCGGACGGCAGTGGGACGATCGCAATTGCTGACCCCAGTGCTGTTACTTTTGATTTTCCGGTCACATTTCGATCTCCCCAAACTAGCGCCACAACTAGCGGCACAATTGCAGTCAATGGCAACATTAAAGGTGTAAATAATGCTTCAATTAGTTTTGATGCTCCCACTACTAACTTAAATGCAAATGTTGTCACCAACGAACAGAATATTACCTTTGGTGGTAAAGTGTCTCTCGTTCAGGGTTCTAATGTCACTCTCGATACTGGGTTAACGAAGGCAGGCGATATTAATTTTAAGGGAACTGTTGACGGCGATGGGAAGCTAACTTTGACTTCGGGAACAGGTATTATTAATCTTAACGGGGCTGTTGGGGGGACTGTGCCTTTGGGTTCCCTGACAATAGTCAATTCTCAGAATGTTACCAGTACCAGTCCGATCGCGATTACCACTACTGGCGATATTACTACAGGCAATATTACGAATCCCGGACGGGCGATCGCGCTTACGAGCAACAATGGTAACATTACGAGGAGTTCCACAGGGGCGATCGATACCAGTTCTACTACTGGAAGTGGCGGCCCGATTGCACTGAGTGCGAACAATATTACTCCTGGTAATCTTAACTCAAGTTCCACGGCGGGCGATGGTGGAAAAATTACCCTCACGGGTAAAACAGGCAACATTTTAGCAGATCCCGGAGTAGTTTGGAACTCTAGTTCTACGAACGGTGCGGGTGGCGATATCGCGATCGCCACACCCAATCTAGTTCGGATCAATATCATTGATGCTAGGGGATTGTCCGGTACGGGAAATATTAGCATTAGCGGTAATGACATGAGCTTTTCGGGAGGCCCAGATTCCGTACAGGGTAAGGGTACTTTGTCAATTGCGCCGTCTTCGCCCAATGTCGGAATTCGCTTCCAGGATGCACTTGCTGACGATCCGAAGGCGATCGATTTAGGAAAACAATTTTTCTCCTCCTTGGCTAATGGATTTAGTGGAATTGCGATCGGAACGAATAATACAACAGGCAATATCACGGTAGACAATTTGCCTGCTGTTTTCAAAGATCCTGTGACTTTCAATACTCAAGGCACAATTTTTGTAAATAAAGCTCAAGCAATTTCGGGAACTGATGATGCTTCAGTTACTCTCAACGCTACTACTAATAACCTGAAGGGAAATATTACCACCGCCGCTCAAGATATCACCATTAAGGGTAATGTCTTAGTCGGAGATAGCGTCTTGATCGGCAATGGAAATTCAGCAAGTGGCAAGATTCTGTTGAATGATAATATTGATGGCAGTGGCAATCTCACTTTAGAAACAGGTACGGTAAATATTGCGGTGAAAGGTGCTATAGGTAATACCGTACCCTTAGGAAATATTATTGTCAACAGTGGTGGTACGGCTACATTTAATGCTGTCACTGCTAGCAGTTTCACTACCAATGCTGGCGGCAAAACTGAATTAAATGGCAATGTGACTACCACCGGCGCTCAAACCTATGGAGATGCTGTCACGATTGCCAACAATCCAATTCTCGCAGGCACGGGCGTTACTTTCAACGATACTGTGAACGGTAGCAGCAATTTGACGGTGAATGGGGGTAGCGGTAATATTACATTTAGCGGTGCAGTTGGGACTATAAGTGCGATCGGCAATCTGACAGCTAACTCTACAGGTACAACCACATTTAATACTGTCAGTTCTGCCAGCGTCACTACCAATGCGGTTGGTACAACTATACTCAAGGGCAATGTCATTACAACTGGCCCTCAAACCTATGGAGATGCTGTCACAATTGCCAACAATCCGATTCTCTCAGGCAGCGCTGTGACTTTCAATAATAATGTTGACGGCACTGGCGATTTGACTGTGAATTCGGGTAGTGGCAATATTACATTCAGCGGTGCAGTTGGGGCTGCAAGTGCGATCGGCAATCTGAAAGCTAACTCTCAAGGAATAACTGCATTTAATCAAACAGTCAAGGCCGCGAGTTTGACTACAGATGCGGGTGGCACAACTCAAGTGA
This sequence comes from Microcoleus sp. PH2017_34_RAT_O_A, assembly GCF_020737885.1. NCBI lineage: Bacteria > Bacillati > Cyanobacteriota > Cyanophyceae > Oscillatoriales > Microcoleaceae > Microcoleus > Microcoleus sp. PH2017_34_RAT_O_A. The sequence goes on from NZ_JAEQDD010000086.1 coordinate 18,960, forward strand.
AGGGAAATGTCACTACAACTAACCCTCAAACCTATAACGATGCAGTCACGATTGCCAATAATCCGATTCTGTCAGGTAGCGAATTAACTTTTAACAATACTGTTGATGGTGGCAGCGATTTGACGGTGAAGGCGGCTAGCGGTAATGTTACCTTCACAAGTGCGATCGGCAAAACAACTCCTCTGACAAGTTTAACTGCCAACAGCAAAACATCTTTAGGTGGCAGTGTTACGACAACTGGCGGTCAAACTTATGCAGATGCAGTGACAATTGCCAACAATCCGATTCTCGCAGGCACCGATATTACTTTCAACAAGACTGTTGACGTAGCTGGCAATCTCGGTATTGCTGCTGACAATGTTAATCTCAAAGGAATTGTCACAACCACCAATGACGGGGCGCTCACAATTACCAATAAGGTTAATCTCAATATTGAGAAAAACCTGAATTTAGACGGTGCATTCAGTCAAAAAGGGGCGGGAACTGTTGCGGTTAGCGGCAATATCGCCACAACTAATGATAACATCAGTTTTCAAGGCCCGGTGACACTAAAAGCTCCTGTAAGTTTTACACCGGGAGATGCAACTATTGCTTTCGGTTCGACTTTAGCAGCAGGAAGTAACTCGCTGAATTTAACAGCAAGTGAAATTAATTTTTCCGATAAGGTTTCTGGTACGGCCTCGCTAGCGTTGCAACCGACAAAGGCAGGACAAAATATTGTGGTTGGTGGCACCGACAACACTACTCCCGCTTTAGATTTGACGGCATCAGAAATTAATTTGATTCAAAAGGGATTTAGCTCGATCGCGATCGGGAAATTGAATGGTAGTGGCAATATTACCATTCCTAACGATCTCACTTTTACCGCCCCAGTCACGATTCAAACGGGAACTGGTACGATCGCACTTAACGCCAATATTACCGGAAATGACAACAGCAGTATTGCTCTTAACAGCAATAATGTCAAACTCGGCAATGATGTCGCTCTCAGCAGTGCCGTCGGTAATGTTAGTATCGCAGGTGCGATCGATGGCGATCGGCGCTTGAACATCAATGCTACTAAAGGCAATGTGCTGCTGCAAGGAAATATCGGAAACACAACACCACTGACAGGTTTGAATGTTACTGCCTTAAATACTAAGTTGGGTGGCAATGTTACCACTAATAACAGCAATATCAATATTAACGGTTCTCTCGGGTTGACGAAAGATGCTGTATTCAAGACTGCTGGCGGGAATATTGGCTTTGGGGGTGCGATCGACAGTATAGATGGCGCCCGGAATCTAAATCTCGCAGCAGGTAGCGGCAGCATCACTTTCAATGGATCGGTGGGCGCAACCACAGCCCTAGGAAATCTGACAGCCAATGCTGCGGATGTTACAGCAAACTCGAATATTAACGCGCAAAGCTTGCAAGTAAATAGCACCGGAAATATCAATTTGTTGGGAAATGTCACTGCTTCAAACGGGCAAAATGGAGGGACAATCGAGCTTTCGAGCCCTACCGGAAAAGTGAATGCTAGAGATTTGAATACAGCGGGAAATACTGGCGGGAACATTACCGTTAAAGCTTTAAATTCAATTACGGCGGGAAAAATTACCTCCTTCGGTACAGCCGGAAATGGTGGCAATGTGTTCTTAGATCCGATCGGCGATCTTCAAGTAGAGTCAATTAATGCCCAAGGCGGTACGCGTGGCACTGGTGGCGATGTGTTTATTTCGACGGGGAATTTTTTCCGCGCTACAGGTGGTTTTTCCACCGCACTTTCGCCGACAGGATTTGCTAGTATTTCTACTGCGGGTGGCGCCGGTGGTGGCAAAATTACAATTGTGCACGCTGGTGGAGATCAAGGCCCACCGATTCAACCGTTTGTCGTGGGAGATACTACTATTAACGGTACGGCGGGTGCAATTACAACTGGACAATCTAGAATTACATCGCAGTCGTTTCCGCGTTCTAGTATTGTGGGTAATATTGTGTTGTTGACTGACGACGGCAAAGATCCAGCGCCAACAAATCGGCAGCCAATCCCGCCGACACCTGAAGTAATTCCGCCGACAAATGGGCCGACACCTGAAGTAATTCCGCCGACAAATGGGCCGACACCTGAAGTAATTCCGCCAACAAATGGGCCAAACACGGGCATCATTCCGCCGACAAATGGGCCGACACCTGAAGTAATTCCGCCAACAAATGGGCCAAACACTGGTATCATTCCGCCGACAAATGGGCCGAACACTGGCATCATTCCGCCGACAAATGGGCCGAACACGGGCATCATTCCGCCAACAAATGGGCCAAACACTGGCATCATTCCGCCGACAAATGGGCCGAACACTGGTATCATTCCGCCGACAAATGGGCCGAACACTGGTATCATTCCGCCGACAAATGGGCCAAACACTGGTATCATTCCGCCGACAAATGGGCCAAACACTGGTATCATTCCGCCGACAAATGGGCCGAACACTGGTATCATTCCGCCGACAAATGGGCCGAACACTGGTATCATTCCGCCGACAAATGGGCCGAACACTGGTATCATTCCGCCAACAAATGGGCCGAACACTGGTATCATTCCGCCGACAAATGGGCCGAACACTGGTATCATTCCGCCGACAAATGGGCTAATCTCGGAAAATATTCCGCCGACAAATGGGCAGATCGAGGGTCTTATTCCGCCGACAAATCGGTCAACAATTTCGTCGCCCATAACTGACATCATTCCGCCGACAAATCGATCGACAGTTTCGCCGACAACCGAAGGAATTGCGCCGACAAATCGATCGACAGTTTCGCCGACAACCGAAGGAATTGCGCCGACAAGAATTGCGCCGACAAATCGATCGACAGTTTCGCCGACAACCGAAGGAATTGCGCCGACAAATCGCTCGACAGTTTCGCCGACAACCGAAGGAATTGCGCCGACAAATCGCTCGACAGTTTCGCCGACAACAACAGAAGCAGCAGTACCTGCGATCGATTCTAACCCATTGTCGATCGCACGTGGCAGCACAGTAGGAACAGCAGCATCAGCATCGTCCGCACCCGCAGCTACACCCACACCGGCAGCTACACCCTCAACCCCCGAAACAGAAGACTTGCAGCCCCGGAGTATTCCACGCCTAAACAGTTCCGGTGTTGTTAACGATCGCATTTTAAGACTTGATTCTAGTATCATCAGTAACTTGCCCTCGGGCGAATCACAGCCAACACAAAGCAGCAACGAATCAGCGCCAGCAGCCAACTCTAATTCTCGTTTAGCGCTGGGATATGTCTCGTCTCCCGATCGACTTTTTGAAACTAACGACATCCAGAAAATAGTCTGGGGAGTCGAAGGACTGAGGAATCAAGAATTTGAATCATACCTGGGGATAAAAAGCAACATCCCAGACGAAAAACTCTTGGTTTCGACATTCCAAGAAACATTAAGAAATATCGAACAGCAAACCGGCAAGCGGTCTGGTATTATCTACATAGTCTCGCGAGTCGATCGACTGGAACTAATTTTAATTCCTCCCGTAGGGCGATCGATTCACTACAGCGTTCCGGAAGCCAACAGAGCAGCTCTTTTCCCGGTTGTCAAAGAGTTGCGGGATGAAATCACCACTCCCGCCAAACGCAATACTACCAGTTATCTACCCTCCGCCCAGCAACTGTATAAATGGGCGATCGCACCTCTAGAAAAAGACTTAGAAAGGTTAGGAATTAAGACTTTATTGCTGTCAGTAGATCCGGGATTGCGGAGTGTACCTTTTGCCGCTTTGCACGACGGTAAAGGCTTCTTGATTCAAAAATACAATTTCAGCCTAATTCCGAGTTTTAGTGCCACTAACACTAATTACAAATCGGTTAATAGCACCAGAGTGCTAGCAATGGGACGATCGGAATTTGTGGACAAAAAGCCATTACCCAGCGTCCCCCTAGAATTGCAGATGATTTCTGGTAAGTTGCAGGGGCCATTTTTCCTCAATTCAGCTTTCACCTTAGATACACTCAACTCCGAACACGCCAAGGGAGAATTTCGGATTGTTCACCTAGCAACCCATGCGGAATTCCAACCAGGAAAAGCGAGTAATTCCTACATTCAACTCTGGAATTCTAAATTGCGACTCAATGATATGGGAAGTTTAAATTGGCGCAATCCGCAGGTAGACTTGTTAGTATTGAGTGCTTGTACAACTGCTTTGGGCGATCGCGAATCAGAGTTAGGTTTTGGAGGTTTAGCGGTCAAATCCGGCGCTGCATCTGCCCTAGGGAGTTTGTGGTATGTTGACGATGGAGGCACTTTGGGACTGATGAGCGAATTTTACTACCAACTTCGAGGAGGCACAACTAAGGCAGAAACCCTGCAACTTGCTCAACAAGCAATGATTGCTCGTCAAGTTGGAATTAAAAACCAACAGTTAGTGACAACAGGAGGGAAGTTGAATTTACCAGCTAATATCAAACAAAGAAACCAAGATTTTTCTCATCCTTACTACTGGAGTAGTTTCACCCTGATCGGCAGTCCTTGGTAAGCTACCATATGCAAGATTCCGAACTTACCTAACTGACCAAAAAATTGGGATACAAGCCCCGTCCTTCTAGGACGGCTTTTCTTGATTTCTAATATATTCCTTTAAGACTTCTAGAGGCGCGCCCCCTACAGAAACCGCAAAATAGCTAGGACTCCATAAAGCTTCTTTGTGAGGTTTTTTGTATCCAGCCTGTCCGTAGCGACGGCTAGAAACTCCTTTCAAAGCATTCACTATTTGAGAGATAGAAAGTTTAGGCGGATACTCAATCAGCGCATGAATGTGATTACCTTCACCATTAAACTCCAGAACCTGAAAATTCATTTTTTCAGCAACCTCTCGAAACGTTTTTTCAATCAAATCAAGACTTTCGCCCGTAAATACAGGCCGACGGTACTTTGTCACGCAGACCAAGTGCATTTTAAGTTCTGTAACAGAATGCCGTTCTCGGCGGTAAGTAAATAGTTGTCATTGCCTGTAGACCAATATATAATCAAATAATAGACCAATTTTAACACAACCCGTGAAAGCAAAATTTCGTTACAGATTTTACCCAACCGACCAACAACAGCAGAGCCTAGCTCGGTTGTTTGGCTGCGTCCGGGTAGTCTGGAACGATGCGCTCGCACTTTGCAAACAGTCAGACAAAAAACCAAGTTCGGCAGATTTGCAAAAAATCGTCATAACTGGGGCTAAAAATACTGAAGAAAGGGCTTGGCTGGGAGACGTGTCGTGCGTCCCGCTGCAACAATCAGTTGCCGACCTGGATATTGCTTTTAAGAACTTTTTCAACTCCTGCAAGGGAAAGAGAAAAGGTCGTAAAGTCGGATATCCTAAGTTCAAAAAAAGAACCAGCAGTCAATCGGCGCGTTTTAGAGTTGGAGGATTTTCAATCAAAGGTGATGGAGTTTATCTAGCCAAGATTGGAATTGTCAATCCGATTTGGTCGAGGGCGTTACCATCTGAACCTAGTTCCGTCACGGTAATCAAGGATTGTGCAAATCGTTATTTGCTGAGCTTTGTAATAGAAATTCAACCCATTTCATCTGAGGCTAAAAACCCCAGCATCGGAATCGATTTAGGAATCAAAACCTTTGCGGTGATGAGCAACGGCGAGAAAGCCGAAAGCCCTAGCTATAAAAAACTAGACCGCAAAGTTCGCAAATTGCAACGCAAGTTAGCCCGTCAGCCCAAAGATTCCAAGAGAAGGAATGTAACTCGCATTAGAATCGCCAAGCTGCACAATAAAATTGCCGATACTCGCAAAGATTTCTTACACAAGTTTTCAACCAAAGTAATCAACGAAAACCAAGTGATTGTTTTGGAAGATTTAAATGTGTCTGGCATGGTAAAGAATCGCAAACTCTCAAGAGCAATTAGCCAACAAGGATGGTATGAATTCCGAACTTTGTGCGAGGCTAAATCAGAGAAGTTTGGCAGAGAGTTCAAGGTCATCAGTCGATGGGAACCTACCAGTCAGGTTTGTTCAGACTGCGGTTTTAAGTGGGGGCAAATCGATTTGTCTATTCGCTCAGTGCTTTGTTTGAATTGCGGTACTGAGCAAGATAGAGATGAAAACGCCGCTAAGAATATTGAGAAAGTCGGGATGGGGAATCGCCACGACTCTAAACGGGCGCAGAGGGACTGTCAGACTACTTCGGTAGCTTTTCCCCGATGAAGCGTCAAGAATCACCGTTGCTTCAGCACGGTGAGTATTTCAAATGAGGAACTTTGAGGAGTAAGACTAAGGATAGATAAATACATCGCACTTTTAGCACAAATCTTTAAACACAATGGCAGCCAACAAACTACATTTGCTCGGATGGTTATTCATAGTTGGCTGGCTCAATGCAGCGGCTGGTTCCGCTTCCGCGCAACCCATTACCCCCGCAGCAGACGGCACGAACACCGTCGTGACACCCAATGGCGATCGCTACGACATTTCCGGGGGGTCATTGGGCGGAGATAAAGCTAACCTGTTTCACAGTTTTACTCAGTTTGGTCTCAGTTCCGGTCAAACGGCAAACTTTTTAACCAATCCCAACATTCAAAATATTTTAGGAAGAATTAACGGGGGAAATCCTTCTCTAATCAACGGCTTAATTCAAGTGACAGGTGGCAATTCTAACCTGTTTTTGATGAATCCGTCGGGGATAATTTTTGGGCAGAATGCCCTGCTCAACGTACCTGGTTCTTTTAACGCCACGGCGGCCACAGGTATCGGTTTTGGGAACAATCAGTGGTTTAGTGCGATCGGCAATAACAACTGGGCAAGCTTAATCGGGAATCCGAACAGTTTCGCATTTACCAGTCCGCAAGCAGGAAGCATTGTAAATGCAGGGAATTTGACGGTGGCGCCCGGTCAAAGTTTAAGTTTAATCGGTGGTACGGTAGTCAATACCGGTCAGTTAACTGCGCCGTCTGGCAATATTACCGTGATGGCCGTACCCGGTCAAAATTTGGTACGGATCGCTCAAACCGGAAATTTGCTGAGTCTGGAAATTCAGCCGACAGCTAGCCAAAGTTCCTTGCCGAATAATTTCGCGCAGCCAGTGCTATCTTTGCCGCAGTTGCTGACTGGAAAAAGCCAGGAACAAGCAACGAATTTGACGGTAAATGCCAATGGGGATGTGGTGCTGGCGGGGAATGTGGCTGTGCCTGTTGTGCCTGGAACTGCGATCGCCAGTGGCAGTATCAACGTCTCGGGCAATACTGGGGGTAATGTTAGCATATTGGGCGATCGTGTAGGTGCGATCGCGGCTAACATCGATGCTTCGGGTATTAACGGCGGTGGGAATGTACTGATTGGGGGAGATTTTCAGGGTTTGGGGACTGTACCGAATGCTTTGCGGACATTTGTGAGTGCAGATTCGACGATTAATGTGGATGCGATTAGCAACGGGAATGGCGGGCGAGCGATCGTTTGGGCTGATGAAACTACTCGGTTTAATGGCAATATTACTGCCCGAGGTGGCTTGTTGTCGGGGAATGGCGGGTTTGTGGAGGTGTCGGGAAAACAATTTTTAGACTTCCGAGGCAATGTTAATACTCTGGCTGCTAACGGTAATCCTGGATTATTGTTGCTCGATCCCACAAATATTACGATTCAAAATGGCGCGGGAACTTTTACTGCACTAACTCAGGTAGATCAATTTGCCGATCCTGACATTGGGGGAAATACGATTGATGCTGCTCTAATTAATAGTGCTGCGACTAATGTGATTTTGCAAGCTACCAATGATATTACTTTTAATGCTCCGGTCAATATAGCTACTCCGGGAGTTGGATTGACGGCTTTAGCTAATAACAACATTGATGTCAAGGCTAATATTACAACTAAAGCAGGTAACGTTACTCTGAATGCTGATGCCGACAATCTCAATGGTGGTAGTCTCACCATTGGCAATGTGACGATCAATACAAATGGTGGGAATTTTACAGGTATTGGTCGCGCGAATGTTGCCACTACACCAGGAATTAATGTTGGTGGAAAAATCAATGCTAATGGTGGAAACATTGACCTCAATGGTAGTGCAGGAAACACAGCAAACAACACTGGTCTTGAGATATTTACTGGCACGTTAACAACAACTGGAACAGGAAAAATTACCCTCAATGGGACTAGCGGTAGTAGTCTCAATAGTGACGGGATAGTTTTGCGTAGCTCTACGATAACTTCAGTCGATGGTGATATTACTTTCACTGGTATTGGCAGCGGATCTGCTAAATACGGCATCCGGTTAGTGAATAACGACTTGGTGGAATCAACGGGGACGGGAAAAGTCAACCTGACGGGTACGGGTGGTAATGGGATAGGTAGCACTGGAGGGATATTTATTGCTAACAATGGCTTACCAGTTCGATCGAAGGTTCTATCGAAGGATGGAGATATTACCCTGACTGGAACAGGTTCGGGGAGCGGGGATAACAACACGGGCATTGCGATTTTAGGGTTGGTGGAATCCACAGGCATTGGGAAAGTGACTCTAAACGGTGTTGCCAGTGATGGGAATGGGAATAACAATAATGAAGGGATATTGATTTCTTTTCCTGCTCAAGTTCGATCGACGAACACTGGGGATATCACGTTTACTGGAACAGGCAAGGGAAGCGGGGATAACAACACCGGCATTCTGATTCAAGGGTTGGTGGAATCCACAGGCACCGGGAAAGTGACTCTAAACGGTGTTGGCGGTGATGGGAAGGGGAATAATAATCAAGGGATAAATATTGATGTTCCGGCTCAAGTTGGATCGACCAAAAGTGGGGATATCACGTTTACTGGAACAGGTAAGGGAAGCGGGAAGGACAACATCGGCATTGCAATTTTAGGGTTGGTGGAATCCAAAGGCACCGGCGGAAATGTTACTTTGACAGGCGATCGAATTCAACTGTTAGCCCCATCTGAAGTCAAGGGTGCTGGTACAATTCGGTTGCAACCTCTGACGCCGAGTTTAGGTATTACTGTTGGCGGCACCGATCTCGATGATCCTAATGTTTTGCAGCTCAGGAATGCTGAACTTGCACGGTTCAAGGGGTTTAATGAAATGGTAATCGGACGGGCTGACGGGAAGGGGACGATCGCCATTAACCCCGCTGGTGTTACTTTCCCTTACTCGACAACTTTGCAATCTCCAAGCGGAGGCGCGATCGCAGTCAATGGCCCAATTACTACTCAAGACAAGAGTATCTCGTTTGTCGGCAAAGTTTCCCTCGGTAATGATGTCACTCTCAACACTAAAAACCTCAGCGGTGGGAATATTACCTTTGGCGGCACTGTTGACGGCAACAATAAATTAAATATTACTGCTGGAACTGGTACTGTCAATTTTAACGGGCCTGTCGGTGACACTAATCCCTTGGCTGCACTTGGGGTAAATCCAGAAGCCAATATTACCAGCACTGGCGCTATAAGTATCAAAACAACTGGCGATATTGCCACGGCCAATATTACTACTAAGAATCCCGGAGGGGCGATCGCGCTTACGAGCAATAAGGGCAATATTACAACATCAGGATCAGTTAACACGAGTGCTTCGGGGGGAGATATCACTCTGAAAGCTTCTAAGAATGTTAATGTGGCTCAAATAAATTCCGGCACGGGAAATATTTCGTTAATTGGGAAAGAAGCTAACTTTGGTGGGGCTGCTAATTCTGTTCAAGGTACGGGTACTTTTTCTCTGCAACCGTTTGATGCAAGCGGTAATATTCAGTTCATAAATGGATTAGCTAATCCTGTCGATCCGAATACTATTTATGTGGGACAGCAGTTTCAAGATGCCCTGCAAGATGGATTTAAGTCGATCGCGATCGGCAGAACAGACGGCACTGGTACAATTACCTTTGACAGACCTCACAGTTTCCAAGATCCGGTGACTGTTAAATCTCCCGGCGGTGCGATCGTTATCAATCAACCACTCACCGGAAAAGATAATGCCTCGATCGTTTTTGACGGCAAGACAACACTCAACGCAGGCGTTAGCACCATCAAGCAAGATATCACTTTCCAAAGTCCTGTACTCGTCCAAGATAATGCTTCTGTCAACACAGGTGCAGGTGCAAATATTCTGTTCAACAACACCGTCAAGGGCGCACTGACAGGAACCAAAGACCTAAGTTTAACGGCAGGTACGGGAAATATTATATTCACCGGTGCAGTTGGGGATAAAAGTGCGATCGGCAATCTTAAAGTTAACTCTCAAGGAACAATTCTATTCAATGAAACAGTCAATGCTGCAAGTTTGACTACAGATACTGGCGGTACAACTATACTCAATGGTAATGTGACAACCACCGGCAGTCAAACCTATCAAAATACAGTTACAATCACCAAAATAAATCCAACTCTCACAGCAGGTAATGGCATTACTTTCAAGAATATTGTTAACCTCAGTAACAGTGGCAGCGATTTTACTGTGGATGGGGGTACTGGTGATGTTACGTTCAGTAGTGCAGTTGGGAATCTAAGTACGATCGGCAATCTTAAAGTTAACTCTCAAGGAATAACTGCATTTAATAAAACAGTCAATGCCGCAAGTTTGATTACAGATGGTGGTGGCACAACTACACTCAATGGCGATGTCACTACCACCGGCCCTCAAACCTATGGAGATGCTGTCACGACTGCCAAGAATCTCACTCTCTCAGGCACAGGCATTACTTTCAATAATACTGTTAAGTCTAATAACATCAGCGATTTGACTGTGGATGGGACTACTGGTGATGTTACATTTAAGGATGCAGTTGGGGATAAAAGTGCGATCGGCAATTTAACAACTCTATCTCAAGGAACAACTGCATTTAATAAAACAGTCAATGCCGCAAGTTTGACTGCTGGTGGTGGCGGCACAACTCAACTGAAGGGAGATGTCACGACAACCGGCTCTCAAACCTACACAGATGCAGTTACAATCGCCAACAATCCGATTCTCAAAGCAGGTAGCGACGTTACTTTCAACAATACAGTTGACGGTAGCGGGGATTTGAAAGTCAATGCGGGTAGTGGTAATATTACATTCAACGGTGCAGTTGGAAGTCCAAAGGATCTCGGCAATTTAACAACTAACTCTACAGGAACAACCGCATTTAATCAAACAGTCAATGCAGCGAGTTTGACTACAGATGCAGGCGGGAAAACTCAGGTAAAGGGAAATGTCACGACAACCGGCAATCAAACTTACGGAGATGCAGTGACATTAAATGCTGCTGTAACTTTTACACTAGGAAATGCAACTATTGCTTTCGATTCGAGTTTGTCGGCAGGAAGTAACCCGCTGACTTTAAAAGCAGGTGAAATTAATTTTGCTGGGCCAGTTTCTGGTACTGGTGCGCTCACACTGCAACCGGCAACAGCAGGACAAAATATTGTGGTTGGAGGAACTGATAACACTACTCCCGCTTTAGATTTGACTCCATCGGAAATTAAGTTGATTCAAAAGGGATTTAGCTCGATCGCGATCGGGCGATCGGATGGCACCGGTAATATTACTATTCCTAGCGATCGCACTTTTTCCGATCCAGTCACGATTCAAACGGGAACTGGTACGATCGCACTTAACGCCAATATTACCGGCAAAGACAACAGCAGTCTTACTCTTAACGGCAAAGTCCAACTCGGCAGTGATGCCATTCTCAGTAGTGACACAGGTAATGTTAGTGTCGCAGGTGCGATCGATGGATCTCGGCGCTTGAACATCAATGCTACTAAAGGTAATGTGCTGCTGCAAGGAGATATCGGAAAAACAACGCCACTGACAGGTTTGAATGTGACTGCCTTAAATACTAAGTTGGGTGGCAATGTTACCACGAATAACGGCAATATCAATATTGATGGTGCGATCGGGCTGACGAATGATGCTGTATTGAGCACGGCTGGGGGGAATATTGCGTTTGGAAGTGCGATCGACAGTATAGATGCGGCCCGGAACCTAACTCTGGACTCTGGTAGTGGCAGCATCACTTTCAATGGATCGGTGGGCGCCAGCAGCAAATTAGGAAATATTCTGATTAAAAATGCTGGCGATGTCACAGCCAATTCGACAATTAATGCAGCACAAGTGACAGCACAAAACACGAAAACATTCAACTTATTGGGAGATGTAACCGCAGGCAAAGTTAATATTACTTCCAACGGCGATATCACGGTTAAAAATATTACTACTAATGGTGGAGAAATTTTCTTCAAAAGCGGTAACGTTTTCACAGCAGGTAATTTGAATACATCGGGAAGTACGAGCGAGAATATCAACGTTAATATTACTGCCACTGGCGATATCAGCGTTAAAAACGTTACTACTAATGGTGGAGAAATTTTCTTCAAAAGCGGTAACGTTTTCACAGCAGGTAATTTGAATACATCGGGAAGTACGGGCGGGAATATCACTGTTGATGCGAAAATTTCAATTACAGCAGGACAAATTAACTCCAGCGGTACAGCCGGAAATGGTGGCAATGTGCTCTTAGATCCGATCGGCGATATTCAAGTCGGTTTCATCAATGCCCAAGGCGGTACTAACGGCAAGGGCGGCAATGTTACAGCCGTCGCGGGAAATTTTTTCCGAGCTACAGGCTCTTTCCCAACAACTTTTTCGCCGACAGGATTTGCTAGTATTTCCACTGCTGGTGGCACCGATGGAGGAAATATTTCAATTGCCCACACTGGAGGAGATGGAGGGGGAGTGATTCAACCGTTTGTCGTGGGAAATGCAACTATAAATGGTACGGCGGCTGCAATTACAACTGGGCCATCTAGCATTACATCGCAGTCGTTTCCTCGTACAGCTAGTGGTGTGCCTAGTATTGTATTTCCTACTGATGATGGGATCGATCCAACTCCAACTCCAACTCCGATTCCAACTCCAAATCCAACTCCCACTCCGATCGCAACTCCAACTCCAAATCCAACTCCCACTCCGATCGCAACTCCAACTCCAAATCCAACTCCCACTCCGATCGCAATTCAAACTCCGAGTCCAACTCCCACTCCGATCGCAATTCAAACTCCGAGTCCAACTCCCACTCCGATCGCAATTCACCGAGTCCAACTCCCACTCCGATCGCAATTCAAACTCCGAGTCCAACTCCCACTCCGATTGTGGTTCCGACTCCGATTGTGGTTCCGACTCCGATCGCAATTCCGACTCCGATTGTGGTTCCGACTCCGATCGCAATTCCGACTCCGATTGTGGTTCCGACTCCGATCGCAATTCCGACTCCGATCGCAATTCCAACTCCCATAGCAATTCCAACTCCCATAGCAATTCCGACTCCCATAGCAATTCCAACTCCCATAGCAATTCCGACTCCCATAGCAATTCCGACTCCCATAGCAATTCCAACTCCGATCGCGCCTATCGCCACACCAGCAGCATCCGCCACGCCCGCACCTATCGCCTCAACCTCCGATCCAGAAGACGTTCCAAGTCGCCGTCGAATTCCACCGTTAGACACTCCCGGCCCTGCTGCGGGTCAAATTTTAACACTGGATTCAAGTATCACCAGTAAGTTACCCCCCAGCCAATCGCCAGTAGTGCCCCGCCGCGAAACACCGCCAGCAGTCAACCCTACTCCTAATTTAGTGCTGGGATATGTTCCGCCTCCCGATCGACTTTTTGAAGGTAACGACATAGAAAAAACAGTCTGGGGAATCGAACAAATCAGGAATCAAGAGTTTGGAGAATACCTAGGCGTCAAAGCCAACCTTCCCAACCAAAAAGTGATGATGGCGCAATTCCAACAAACATTAAGAAATATCGAACAGGAAACTCACAAGCGGTCTGGTATTATCTATATAATCTCGCGAGTCGATCGACTGGAATTAATTTTAGTGCCTCCCGTAGGGCGGCCGATTCACTACAGCGTCCCCGAAGCCAATAGAAAAGCTCTGGATCCCATCGTTAAGGAGTTCCGCGAACAAATCACCAATCCCGCAAAAATCGGTACTAGCAGTTATCTTCCCTCCGCCCAGCAACTGTATCAATGGGCGATCGCACCTCTAGAAAAAGACTTGCAAAACTTAGGAATTGACACCTTGTTGCTGTCAGTCGATCCCGGATTGCGGAGTGTGCCCTTTGCCGCTTTGCACGACGGTAAAGGCTTCTTGATTCAAAAATACAGTTTCAGCCTAATTCCGAGTTTTAGCTTGACTAATCGCGAATATAAGACAGTTAGAGACGCCACAGTGCTAGCAATGGGACGGTCAGAATTTGTCGATAACAAGCCTTTGCCCAGTGTGCCGATCGAATTAGAAGCGATTTCTGCCCAGTGGCGCGGGCAATCTTTCCTCAATTCGAGTTTCACTATAGACAATCTCAACTCGCAACACGCCAACAAAGGATTTCGGATTGTTCACCTAGCAACCCATGCTAACTTCACCTCGGGACAACCGAGCAATTCTTACATTCAACTCTGGAATTACAAATTGCAGCTCAATGACATGGAGAGTTTAAATTGGCGCAATCCGCAGGTAGACTTGTTAGTGTTGAGTGCTTGTAGAACTGCTTTGGGCGATCGGGAAGCAGAGTTAGGTTTTGGAGGTTTAGCGGTCAAATCCGGCGCCAAATCTGCCTTAGGGAGTTTGTGGTATGTTGATGACGGAGGCACTTTGGGACTAATGAGCGAATTTTACCACCAGCTTCGAGGAGGCAAAACTAAGGCAGAAACTCTGCAACTTACTCAACAGGCGATGATTGCTCGTCAAGTTCGGATTGAAAATCGGCAATTATTGACAACAGCGGGCAACTTAAATTTACCGAATAACATACAACAACAAACCCAAGATTTTTCTCATCCTTACTACTGGAGCAGTTTCACCCTCATCGGAAATCCTTGGTAAGAAAAGTTGGCAGTTGACAGTTGACAGTTGACAGTTGACAGTTGACAGAAGGAAGAATTCAAGGGTAGGGTGCGTCAGGAAAGGTAATTTTCAATCATCACCCCTAATCTAATTCTGACGCACCATTTATGCTTGGCATCGGCATCATATTTTCGGCAAAGCTAATCAAAAATTCTCTCAAACTAGCAAAGGAAGAAGGAAGAAAGAACAATTCAAGGGTAGGGTGCGTCAGGAAAGGTAATTTTTAATTATCACCCTCATCTCATTCTGACGCACCATTTATTGGAAGTATCTCAGTTTTGCATTTAATAGTGCGAGCGTCCCCGCTCGCGAGCGATGCAAGACTCGCGAGCGGGGACGCTCGCACTACAATAAAAAATGCTTTTTGAAAAAATGAGATCCTCCCTCATTTATGCTTGGCATCGGCATCATATTTTTAGGATGGCAAAGCTAGTCAAAAATTATCTAAAACCAGCAGCAGCTCTGGGCCCAAGCTGTTTCAAATTAGGTGCCGCAGTTCCATAATTGACGCGACAACCGATGTTTAACAAACTAGAACTGCATTCGAGAGGGACAATTTGCTGGTCGAGGAGGGCGCTGCAACTGACATACTCGTCGTTATTAGTATCTCTTACCATACATTCGATCGCCCTAGCGCCCGATCGAGCCGCCCAACTGTTCATACCTACAACTGCAATCATGTGCTGCCAGAAAAACGACAACACTAAGACTCCCAATAGTACAGCCACTCCCAATCCTGCTTTCACCTTCCAACTGCTCAGGATGTTTCCCACGCTACTTTTTACGTTTTCAGTCCAAGAAATAGAGCTTTCGGAACTTGTTTCTGGAGCCGACAAATTTGTTTGTGTTTGTTCTGGGGTTTCCGACATCACGTATCTCCTCTGATTGCTGGAACTTTGTTCGGTTGGCAGTTACGCGCGATCGCAAATCCCAACTATATCAAATTTTAGCAAAACTAGCCTGTGCCGACAACCGATTCGGGCGCCCAGGCGAGAGAAGTATGTATATTGACGAAGTGCGATCCTCTTTTGCAAGCTTCGCTAACGCAATTTCTATGCCTTTTGAGGTATTGCGTAATTTGCGATCGGCTATTTTGCGCCTGCCGCAAAACAGGTTCGTAGTGAGGACTTCAGTCCTTATCAAAATCAGAGGAATGAAGTCCGAATATCAAACACAAAACAGGTTCGTAGTGAGGACTTCAGTCCTCATGAATTTAGAGGACTTCATTCCTGACTACAAACATTGCTGATGGCTACACCTTACGAACAATTATCAATTTTCAAGTTGCCAAAAGTTCCATAAACTCAGCCTCCGACAGTAGCTCAATCCCCAAAGATTGAGCCTTTTCCAACTTAGAACCAGCATCTTCACCTACAACCACATAATCGGTTTTAGCGCTTACAGAACCTGTGACTTTCCCTCCAGCTTTGACAATCAAATCCTTAGCTTCATCTCGTTTCAGAGTCGGCAAAGTTCCGGTAAGTACAAATGTTTTACCTGCAAATTGTAAATTTTGAGCTGCCGAGTTCTGAGTTTTCATTTCTGAATGCAATTGCAATCCCGCAGTTTGCAACCGTGCAATTAAACTTTGATTTGCCGGAACTCGAAACCATTGATAAACAGCTTGTGCAATTTCCGGGCCGATGCCGTAAACTCCCTCAATTCCTGCCGCCGATACCGCTGCTAACTCTTCCACATTGGCAAACCTTTCAGTCAACAATTGAGCGTTGACACTGCCGACGTGGCGGATGCCCAGGCCGTAAAGTACCCGCGCATAAGGTTGATTTTTCGATCGGGCGATCGCACTTACCAACTTTTCTGCTAACTTTTTACCCATGCGTTCCAAACCCATCAACCTGTCAGCAGTCAAATCAAACAAATCCGCCGCCGACTGCACCAGATTGCTATCCACCATCTGCTGCACCAACTTTTCCCCAACACCGTTAATATCCAGAGCATCCCGGCTGCAAAAATGAATCAGGGAACCCCTCAAAATCGCCGGACAAGACGTGTTGATGCAGCGAGTCACGGCCTCCCCCTTTTCGCGAACCACAGGCTGCGTGCATTCGGGACAGCAGCTAGGCATTTGAAAAAGTTGAGCATTTGCGGGACGAAGTTCTGCTAAAACTCGCACAACTTCTGGTATGATCTCTCCAGCTTTTCTGACAATTACAGTATCGCCGATGTGTAGATTGAGATCGGAAAGTCGATCGCTATTGTGGAGAGAAGCCCGCGAAACCGTCGTTCCAGCCAACTGCACCGGTTTGAGTTCCGCCACAGGAGTCAGCGCGCCGGTTCTCCCGACTTGTACAGTTATTGCTTCTACAATTGTAGGGACTTCGGCAGCCGGATACTTAAGTGCGATCGCCCAACGCGGAAACCTCTGAGTAAAACCCAATTGTTTTTGCAGCCAAACCGAATTAATCTTAACAACAACCCCATCAGTCATGTAAGGTAAATTTCGCCGTTCAGTATCCCAATATTCGTAATACTCCCGCACCTCATCCAACGAAGAGCAAATTTTCCGATTGGGATTCACCTTAAACCCCATCCTTCGCAACAATTCCAAAGATTCCCCTTGCGTCTTTTCCTCATTACCCTCATCTAAATGTAGAGTATAAGCAAAGAAATCCAACCGTCGCTTATCTACAATCTTAGAATCCAACTGTCGCAGCGTACCCGCCGCAGCATTGCGAGGATTAGCAAACAATTGTTCCCCCGCTTTTTCCCGTTCCCGATTAATATCCTCAAACACAGCCAAAGACAAAAAAGCCTCTCCCCGCACTTCCACCACAGGCGGCGGATTATCTAAATTAAGTTTGAGAGGAATCGAGCGAATAGTCTTAACATTTTGAGTAATATCCTCTCCCGCAATCCCATCTCCCCGCGTTGCACCCCGAACTAAAACCCCATTTTCATAGGTTAACGCTAAAGCAGAACCATCAATTTTTAACTCACAAACATAGGAAACCCCCCCCAACCCCCCCTTGCTAAGGGGGGGAGTAATTTCCGGGTAGGAACCCCCCCCCAGCCCCCCCTTGCTAAGGGGGGGAGTAATTTCCCTGTTTTCGTCATTGCTAGGTAGATGTGCAATTCCATCTTGTCCCCCCCCTTGATAAGGGGGGGTTAGGGGGGGTGCATTTCCCCCTTGATAAGGGTGGGTTAGGGGCGGTGAAATGCCATCCTCGGAAGGTAAAATCATATCTTGTCCCCCCCCTTGATAAGGGGGGGTTAGGGGGGGTGCAATTCGCTGCCAGCGTTCCTGCCATTTGGTCAATTCCTCAAAATTAAAAGCATTTTCCAAACTGTAGAGAGGAATATTGTGCTTGACGCTAAAAAATTGAGTAGCCGGCTTTTCTCCCACGCGCTGAGTCGGACTTTCCGCAGCAATCAACTCAGGATAATCTGATTCTAACTCTTGCAACTCTCGGTAAAGGCGATCGTACACCTCATCAGCCATCATCGGCGCATCAAGAACATAATAAGCATAGCTAGCTTCCTGTAGCTGCTGCCTCAATTGTTTAACTCGCTGCTGAATTTCTGGTTGCATATTAATTTAAAAGTGTATATTGTCTAACCGCAGATACTAGAATATAGCGGTTCTCAAAAAGATCGGGTACGTAGTTGGGCTTTAGCCCTCCTAGTTTAGTAGTTATATTAAACTGTCAGTCATACCTCATCTTTTTGAGAAAGGCTACAAACACAAACCATAGAAATTTTAGCATTATCTGCGCTGCTCTGCGGGGTGCATCTGTTTTTGGTAAATATGTTTGTAGGGGCGAAGCACGACCGTAGTCAATATGGGATTATAACTAATAACTTATATGCGGTCATGCTTCGCCCTCTTCAAAAGTGAGATGCACCCTACTCTGTGGTTGTAGTTAGGACATTTAAAATCGATTAACGATCCCAATCTTCAACTTCATAAAGGAAACGAGTTCCCCCCATCAGCTTGCGATTAGCCGAGGTACTTTGCACAAAAACCGCATACTTTTCTAGATTGCTCGGCTTGATGCGAACTGTCTCCCCCATTGGCAAACCCAACATTTCTCGGGCCGCTTCTCCTTCAAATAAATCCCCTGTCAAACGCTCCATCAGCACAATTTCTTTCTTACCTTGGATAGTTTCTGTTTTGGTAAATTCATAAAACCCGCGCCCGGTTTTAAAAGCCAAACCATTTTCCAGAACAAAAGCTTTAATAGAAATCTCGTTGTCTACTTCGAGAATCTGAAATCTCCCCGGTTTGACAGCGCGCAATTCTACTGACTCATAAACAGCAGTCCCTTCCCGCTTCATCATGGTATCAAACATCTTGTTTAAGCCGCGACTCATGCGACCTTGACTGACAACTTCTTGTTCGTAAGCTTGTAGTTGTTCGTCAGATGATTGTTGGTAACAAACTGCTAAAAAGAAATCTGTGATGTAGGAAAATTGGTCGAGATTGAGGTGAAAACCGCCAGATTTTTCCGCTAGTTCTTTGTAGAATAAAGTAGCATGGGGACGGTTGAGAGCTTGGATGCCGTAAACGGCAATTCCCATCTGTGCTAACTTATCTACTTCTTGACGCCAGTTAAGTTTTTGGGGAGTTTGAGCGGGTGCGTGGGGGATATCGTCGCCAATTAGTACGAATGTTTTGGAATTAGTGGGAGTCCAGGAAAGTGATTGAGCTTCGTGCAAGACTAATTCATAACATTCTGGAGCATCGCCGCCGCCAGTAGGTTCGACATTTTCCACAAAATTGCAAATCTTGCCGACATCGCCCGACAAATCGAGGTGTTTAGTCACGTAGGTGCTGCCAGCATCGCAATAGTCTCCGTGAGCAATAATGCCAATGCGAATGCCAGGAATTTCATCAAGCAATCTTGTTACCGTCTCTTTGATTTTCCGACGAACTTGCGTCAAGCAAGGGTACATACTGCCAGTTGTATCAAAGCTAAAAACGACTTCAATGTTGTTGGTTGCCATGACCTGAATTTCCCTAAGGGACAACGATTTCTTACTCTTATTATAGCTCAATACATTTTACTTAATCTTGTCCTACAAGAGCAAGGAAGCAGATGAGGTACGTTGTTGGGCTTCAGCCCTCTTTCCGAATATTATAAAGAGGGCTAAAGCCCAACAACGTACCTAATTTGTATTACGAATCTAGTAAACAGTATTTATTGTAGCTCAAACAAAAAGGAGCCAGCAAGTAGAAAATCTTAAAACTTTCTAATGATGACTCGCGTCGATAAATCATGAATTATGCGAAAACACTCTCACAAATTCAGGTCGGAAAAATCGCTAAACTTCTTGTTGTTATCTCCACCGGACATGGAAGGTTGAAGATTATCACTATTTTTTTCAACCTTCGAGTTGCCGTTGGCGCAGGACTTGAGCGAATCTTGAGAGTTCGGCTTGGTGAAAGCAAGCGGTTCAGCGTGTTCTACTTGAAACACGTTAGCGTATAGGTTGGCAATAATCTGTTTGCCACCCTGGGTCAATTCCAAGTAGTTCAAAGCTGCTGGAATGTATGGGAAAACTCCGTTCCAATAAAACTTGGCGTAATTTTGGCGCAAATCTCCCGGGGATTTGTAGCCCAAGATTTTATTAGTGCCGACTTCCTCAAATTCGTAGAATAGGGCGCTGATTTTGCGGAGGTAATTTGGGTCACTCAATTGACCGATCAAATCGGCGGCCCTGGCGAGCCCAGAATAGTTGTTTCTGTCTTGATGGGTTTCACTAGCAGGAACTGGGAAGCGTGTCAACTCAATATTGCGCTTGATTTGTTCGGCATCAATTAATGTGTGGCCGCCGAAGCGTTCGTCTATTACGAGTTTTCCTCGATCGACATGATAAGGAGTTAGACTGGCAGAAGTGGCGCCGATCGCCACAGAAACCATGCCTCCATCAATACCAGTAGCATAGAGTCCCACAGATTCTTGGTCTTGGCGGCAAACACCTTTCACGTAGCCGATATCGTGGCACAGCAGCGAGATCAGGTAGTGTAGCCAATCTTCCGGCGACACACCCCCTTCGCGAATATGCTTGCCGCGAAGAATCTCTTGTCCCACCAAGGCCACGAGCATTGTGTGTTCCACATTGTGGTAAAGAGCATCGCAGTTAGCGATGTTTTCGAGAGCCATAGTCCCCGCCCAGGCGATAATTTCAGGGTAGTCAGGCTTGTACTTGCCGTAGGTGCGGCGGTAGCCGGCCTGTAGCTCTTGCACAAAAGCGTCAATCAGGATGGCAGTTGCATTGAACATGATAAATTCTCTCACTCAGGCTATAGTTGCAAACTCGATCGCAAATATCTGGGATAGCTGAAACAATAATCAATGGGCATTAGAATAGGTTTGACCCCTCGCCCAAAGACGGATACAAGCGTCGGCTTAAGTCCTAGATGCTACCCAAATTTTAGACCCAAGTTTCAGCTTCCAGATTCATCTGCCGAGTAAATCTCAAATCTCAACTCTCAACTCTCAAATCCACTCACCCCTCGGCGTTGAATTTTAAAGTTCAGCTAGTCTTGTTAGGTCAGAAAATTGCTCTTTTGGATATACTTCCCACGATAACCTAATTTCCCCAGTAAAAGATCGATTTTTTGGTATTAAATATTAGTGAAACAATTTACATCGTTTCACCGACTAATTATTAGAAGTTCTAGGTGTTAAAGTTATGAACTGTCTGTTTCCGAGTATCTCTACTGCGGCAATTCGCGCTCGGCGGTCGATCGCCCCAAAATACCTAGGATTGTTTGCATTCACGGCTGTTTGCACTGCTGCACCGGCCTTGGGAGCAGAACGAATCTATATAACTTACGGGCCGCTAGAAGTATCAGTGCCGATCGAATCGCTGACACTCTTCGCCAAAGAAGGCAAAATAGACTCAAACTTGGACGGCTTCGCTCAGTACGCCAAAAAATCACAGCTAGCGGAGATTCGCAACGGCCTGCAAGCGAAAGCAGAAATCAGCCACGTGACGATCGCCCAATTCCTCTACACGCCTCAAGGAGAATTGCTGCTGGAACGCTTGGGGCGAGTAATTCAAACCAAAGCTCGGCAGCCCGGATTTTATGCCATCCGAGCGGCCCTAATTTTAGCAGCCTCAGATCCAGAAGGCATGACAATTCTCAACGTGCTGCGGAAATTCCCCACTTACGGCATCAGGATTGACATTGCGCGCGGCTTGGGTATCGCCAACGAGCTGACATCGCTGATCAACCGTTCCAATCGGACGATCGCCGGAGTCGCCAAGTTGTCGGAAACACAAGCAGCCGAGGAGTCTGGGATACCGCCCGCCGAAATGCTACAGATCCAGGAAAAGGGCCCCTATAATTGGAAAAAATCATCGGTAACTCTGACGAGTCCAAATCGCGATCGTACCTTTGATATCGACATTTACCTGCCGCTCAAAAGTCCGCAACCGGCTCCAGTCGTAGTAATTTCTCACGGTTTAGGTTCCGATCGCATTTCCTACGAGTATTTAGCCAAACACCTAGCCTCCTACGGCTTTGCGGTCGCCGTCCCCGAACACCCCGGCAGCAACGCCCAACAAATCCAAGACCTAGTAACAGGTAGAGCCAGCGAAGTAGCAGAACCAGCAGAATTTGTCAACCGCCCCCTAGACATCAAAGACCTGCTCGATTATTTAACCCAACTTTCGACAACCAATCCGGTCTACCGAGGACAGCTAGACTTGCAGCGAGTCGGCGTCATCGGCCAATCTTTCGGAGGCTATACGGCTTTAACATTAGCGGGAGCCGAGATTAACTTTGCACAGCTAGACAAAGACTGCAAGCTGGAAAATGAAACTTGGAACCTCTCGCTGCTGTTGCAGTGCCGCGCCCGCAGCCTCGATCGCAACCAGTACAATTTCGGCGATCCGCGCGTCAAAGCTGCGATCGCCATCAACCCGATCGTCAGCAGCATTTTAGGAGAAACAAACCTCAGCAAAATCCAAATCCCAGTCATGGTAATCGCAGGCACCGCCGATACCGTCGCCCCCGCTTTGCTCGAACAAATTCAACCCTTCACATGGCTGACATCGCCGAACAAATATCTGGTGCTGATGAACAACGGGACTCACTTTTCCACGATCGACCAATCCCCTCAAAGCGTCTTTTTGCCACCAGCACAGGCGATCGGGCCCGAACCCGCCTTAGCCCGCCGCTACCTCAACGGACTCAGCCTAGCGTTCATGGAAAGCTATTTGAACAACAAATCAAAGTTCCGCCCGTATTTAGAGCCAAACTACGCCCTGGGCATCTCCCGAAATACTTTGGGACTGAGAATTTTGCGATCGCTCACCCCCCAGCAACTGCAACAGTTCAGCAGTGCTCCACCTCCTCGCAGCCCTGCACCTGCACCTGCGATCGCTCCAGTTGCTCCACCTTCTCCAGTTGCTCCACCTCGGGTAGCTCCTGTTCCCCGTTAGGGTTAAGTGCGATCGAAGCGACGCAATCTTTTCGCCTCTTTATCGTTTCATCAGCTTTCCTGATGACTCTCATCAGTTAAGCTGTTGTCACACCCCTTTACAAACCGAAATAAAAGGTTTATATTTATTTACATGGCGGAACACAAAGCCGTCACGAACATTGAAAACCAAATACAGCAATCATAAAACCATGACAGCTACCTTACAGCAGCGCGAAAGCGCCAACCTGTGGTCGCAGTTTTGCAACTGGGTCACCAGCACCGACAACCGCATT
>NZ_JAEQDD010000087.1:0-21723 GCF_020737885.1 Microcoleus sp. PH2017_34_RAT_O_A
ATTCTAATAATAATTTTTTGTACGGCACTATACTTGATTTACTTTTTTATACATCATACTTAGTGTACCACTTGTTCGACCTTAAGTAAACCGTATTGCGTTATAATTAGGTACGTAGTTGGGCTTTAGCCCTCTTTTTATATAAAAAGAGGGCTAAAGCCCAACTACGTACCTTTTATTTATATAACAGTTGCATCCCAGATGCTATCCGACCTTTGAGCGATGCTTTCGGTAGTTTAAAGTTTATTTTTACGACAATTAAACTGTCCTGCTTCGCTCGGGGGAGTAGGGGTAATCTGCCTTAAGTTAACGGTATTGCGTTATAATAATTAGGGAAAAACAAACTTATAATATTAGTTAATTGTCAGGCATACTAATCAATGTGTGTCCAGCCCAAAGACCGAATAAACACGATTAATTTTTTCCATAAATATTGGGCAAATTCATCAATTCCAAAGACTCTTGCCGCACGCGACCCGCCATCGCAGCTAACTGCAAGCTCATAAAAGCATTCAAATCTTCCAAATCACACTTTGACGAGGAAAAAATATGCTGCATTTCATTTTCCGCTTCCAAACTCAGATATCCAGCGTCAATAGCTTGTTTTACAACTTCACGAATCAGCACGATCGAAATGTTCCTTACTAAAATTCAAGGTGTCCAAAGCAAAATAATTACCAACAAGCAGTTTCCGAGGCGGTCTCGCCAAATATTTCAAATTGTTTGAGTTCGCGAGACTCTTGTTTTACCAAGCCGGACATGGCTGCTAGTTGCAAATTCATAAAAGCATTTAAGTCTTCCAGGTCATACTTTGTGGTGGTTAACATCCGCCGCAGTTGATTTTCGGCTTCAAGACTTAAATAACCTAGGCTCAGAGCTTGTTGGGCGAGATCGCGAATCAGTACCATAACACTTGGGAGTTTTATTTGTTGAATAGCCTCAGTATCAACGGTTTTCACTGACTCCGCAGTGACGGCTATTGCTCAATTTGTGTGACATTTTTAATGGCCGGCCGTGACAGCCGGACTCGCAAAGTGTGACTAAGTGTTTGCACGGGTGTGACATGGATCACGCGGGGGAGAGGGGAGAGGGGGAGAGGGGGAGAGGGGGAGATGGGAGAGGGGGGAGCATTTTTCTTATTCCCTTTGACTAATGACTGATGACTGATGACTCATGAGTCATGAGTCATGACTGATGACTGATGACTCATGACTACTACCTTCTACCTTCAGAAGGCTCTCACCGTCTATAATCAGCAAGTTAAATATTTACGGCAAGACCTATGGAAGCACCACTTAAAGATTTGTTACAACAAATAGCCAGATTATCGGAAACTTATGCTAATTTAGCCGATCGACTCTCCCAAGCAGCCAAACAACTGCAAGACTCGGGCTTTCCTCCCTCGGACAGCTTACTTCAAGAAATTAGCGCCTACAGCCGAAACTTTGCAGAAGTCCAAAAAAAAGCACTCGAACTCAATAAATCCGCCCTCGCCCCAGGGGAAATTGCTTCCCTCAAAGACATTCAAAACTTAGTCGAGACAGCCACAGCTTCCGCTGGTAAAGCAGGAATTCGCGATGCAGCTTTGAAAGTGCTCGATCGAGTATTGGCGATCGCCCACCGCGAACAAAGCGACTTCGCGCCCTTACAATCAGTTCATGGCAGAGCTCGGGAACTTCACCGCGCCATTTCCGAATCCGCCCCAACTCAACTGCATTCCGACGCAGAATCCTTAGTGGGCGGCAAACACCCAGTTGCAGCAGTGCTCGCCCTGGTGGAGCAGCAAGACAAACTAGATGACGAAGAGTGGGTGATCCTCGAAGAAACAGTCAGCGCCGCTTTTGGGAAACAAATAGCCGTCGCCATTTCCAGAGGCAAATTAACCGTTTCGCAGATGGTAAAAGCAGCACCTGCGAAAGTCGAGCCCGTATTTCAAGCAGCAACCGAACCAAAAATCAGCACCGAACCTCTACCGGAAGTTATTATCATCCCCTCGGGAAATGCGGCGCCGAAACAAGTTACAGTTGCACCACAAATCCAAATTTTGGAATCCCCCGCCGCGACGGCGCCCATGCACGAGGTGATTATCGTTCCTAGCGTGGAAGTACCTAAATCCCTCCAAGCAACCGGTTTCGGCAACATTGTGTTTGGGGCACCTCGCGAGATTCAACAAGTGCCAGTAGAGGGCGGTTTGGGATTGAAAGTGTTGGCGCACATTCAAGGAATTGGCGATCGCACTTTTAGCGCTCAAGAATACGCCGGCACTAAAGGTAAAGGCCTCCGCGTTGAAGGATTTCAAATTAATATTGAGCCACAAATTCCTGGCTTAACAGTTGAGTATATGGCTCATGTCGAAGGTGTTGGCGATACCCCTTGGATTGGCGAAGGGGAATTAGCCGGTTTTCGCGGTCAAGCGAAACGAATTGAAGGATTTGCCGTGCGGTTGAGCGGGCCGCAAGCTGATAAGTATGACGTATTCTATACTGCTCACATTCAGAATATCGGCGACACCAACGTGTCCTCCAACGGCGAATATTGCGGCACTCGCGGCAAAGGTTTGAGAATAGAAGGGATCAAGGTTTGGATTGCGCCGTCTGCGAGTTCTCAAGTTGCGACGCCTGTGGGTTTAAAAGTGTTGGCGCACATTCAAGGAATTGGCGATCGCACTTTTAGCGATAAAGAATACGCCGGTACTAAAGCTCAAGGCCGCCGAGTCGAAGGTTTTCAAATTAAAATAGAGCCTCCGGTTCCCGGTTTAAATTTGCAGTACATGGCTCATGTTGAAGGAGTTGGGGATACTGCTTGGATTGAGGAAGGGGAATTAGCCGGTTTCCGGGGTAAAGCCAAGCGCATTGAAGGATTTGCAGCACGGCTGACTGGGGTGAAAGCTGATAATTACGATGTATTTTACACCGCTCACATTCAAAATGTGGGTGATACTCCTGTTGGTTCTAACGGTCAATATTGCGGCACTCGCGGCAAAGGTTTGAGGGTTGAGGGGATGACGGTTTGGGTTGAGGCTAAAGCGTAAAGATTGAGAATGAATGGAAAATTTGGTGCTGCATTTTCCATTCATTTAAAACCGGGATTTTTTAGTCAACCAGCATAAATACTGCGATAAAGTTTGTAGTGAGGACTTCAGTCCTCATCAAAGGAGAGAGGACTGAAGTCTTTACTACGAACTTATTTAATTGTCGTCGTGACTTTTGAGATGATATTAATGGTGCAGCAGGTGCGATAAGCTTTCAGCAGCATGGGCGATCGCACTTGGAGTAGCTTCGCAACCCGCGGCTTCGGCGGCACAGTGGCTGGCGTGGAGTGCGTGTCCGACTGTTTTCGCCCCAGAGTCGATCGCGCCGTCAGCTACAAAACCATTAGCTTCGTACTGACCCATTTCGGCTTGCATCTTCCTGTTAAACTCAGATTGATTCGGTTCCCAGTTGCGGACTGTTTGGACAATCTCGATCCCAGCCCAAATTAGCATTCCGAGGACGATCGCAGCAATCAAGTATTCCATAGCTTTTACACAAATTGAGGTTAGCTTTATCTAATTTAACGCAGCAATTGGCAGCAGGCAGGATAAAATACATCAGATGCGAGTTCGGATTTCCGCCTATTCTAGTTTTCGGCAGCCGGATAGTTCGGCACTCAAGTAATAGTTTTAACAATCGATAACAAAGTAACTATTTTAGAGTTTAACTTAATTTATACCGTAATTTAAACCGAAACAAAATTTATAATCGTGAAGGATAAAAAATTATGCCATACAGTCAATTTACTACGATCGCCAAAGCGAAACAAGCTTTCGGTCTGACAGTCCAAGAAGGAACTCGCTTTATACCTCCGCTAAGCCCGATCGCACCCTCAGACATCCTCAGCGGCACCCTCCAAGATAGCCTCCCCATCGTCGCTACATCGGGAAGTGAAAAAGCGCGATCGGAAGGGATTATCTATCCGGTGCTGCTGGAAGTGAGGCGGATTCTCGATCGCCAAATTAGCCTTTTCTCCGGCGAAGATTTCACGATCGACGAAGCTGTCGGACTGAATGGAGTGTTTGATTTTCTGCTGGCGCGATCGTCCGAAGTGCTAGAAATTGAAGCCCCCGCCGTTGTAATTGTCGAAGCTAAAAAGACCGACCTCAAAAGCGGATTGGGTCAATGTATTGCCGAAATGGTTGCCGCTCAACGCTTTAATCAAGCCAAAGAAAAAAACATCCCCATCATCTATGGGAGCGTGAGTAATGGCATTCAATGGCAATTTATCAAACTCGAAAACCAAATTGTGACGATCGACTTATCCGTCTATCCTCTGCCCCCAGTCGAGCAAATCCTCAGCTTTTTCGTTTGGATGATCCAGAATGGTGCTGTTAACTCAGAAACAATTTAACCTTGCAATGCCGCCAACAGACATAACAACAAAGCCTCAGTCCACTCAACAACAGCACCGTAAGTATCGCCCGTGTGGCCGCCCAAACGGTGGTTAAACCAGGCTCCGGCAAAAATTCCGATCGCACTTCCCCCCAAAGCCATCCCCACCGCCAACAGCCAGCGATCGCCCTCCAAGACAACTTGCAGCACGCTCAAACTCAGCAGCAACAGCACTCCTGGGATAAAATCAAAAGGTGAATAAATCGATTCTTTATGAAAAGCTCCCTTCCCCTCCGGGCGGAGATACGGATAGCGGGCGATCGCCACCAGTTGGGCCCACCTCCCCCAACCCGCCACACCCATCAAAGCCAACCACCGATAGTTACTCAAGTCCGAGAGCGCGGCAGTTTTGAGCAGGACGATCGCGATCGCAGCCATCGCTCCAAAAGCCCCTGTAACGCTGTCCCGCATCACTTCCAGCCTGCGAACCGGGTCGGGGACTGCCAGCCCGTCCGCCGCGTCCATCGCCCCGTCTAGGTGCAGCCCGCCAGTCACCGCGATGCCTAAAACTACCACCAAGGCCGATCGAGTCAGAGCAGGCATACCCAACAACTGCAACCCAAAATCCGCGAGTCCCAGCATCCCACCAATCAAAAGCCCGATCGCCGGTGCCAAGCGAGCAATGCCCCGAAACTCCAAAGTCCAAGACATCGGTACCGGCAAGCAAGTATAAAAAGCGACGGCCGCTGCGATGGCGGCACCTTGATTCCGGAAAAAGTCGATCGTAGAGCGAACCAATTTATCATCCATCTTGACACTCCCCGACTATCAAGGTACGGGGATTCTTAAGACATTTCTGTCAAAATATCCCTATTGCTAGGGTTCCCAGGCTGACTACGTTTGCACGCTTAAGTGCGTAATCATATCTCCTCAAAAATGTTTTAGGCGTAGACTTTCCCACCGGGAGGGGGTAGGTTTTTAAATCTTGTCTGATCTGTTTATTCTACCATCTTCATTTGTGAAGATGGATTTGTTATTTTACTTAACAATGGCAAAAAGCCGTCCTATAAGGACGGGGTTTTCAACCCAATTTTTTGATAAGGTAGAAAATTTTTCATGTTGTATGCGGTTGCTAATCCATTAGCCTGTGCCAGAATTGGAATTGTAACAGCCTAGTCCTTTGGATCGGGCATTCCTCCTGCCCGAGCTCTTTTCCCCGGAAAACCTCTGCCGGCAGCGATCCCGAAGATCCCAATCTAAAATGGCTAAACTTAAGATCCGCGTTTCCCGTATCCAGAATTCTAGCTAACTCCCTGATTTCCAAGTCGGGAACATATTACAACAGAGGCTTTTGCTCCATGAGTGACCAATTAAATAACAGGGTAGTTGCTCCTTGCATCATCGATACAGGCATTGTCGTCAACAAGCGCGATATCAAAAGATTGCTGTTTGATTTAGGACGTGTCCGCTACCTTCACATCCAAGATGGCAAGATTTACAGCGAAGGGGAAGGTTATGTGCTCGAAGTCTTCGCCAACCCCGATCGTTCTACCCTGATTGCCAACCACGCGCTTTATTTGAACGTATATAGTTTTGATTACCTGGAACTGAAACACTCCCCAGAAGAAGGTTCTTATTTTGACCTGATGCAAGATGGACGGCAGTTGCGGTTAATTCCTCTCTCCAATCCCTTGCAAGAACAAGTCGCCCGCAATTTAAATGCTGCGGCGTTGGATGCGGTGGTCGATCAGGTACTCTCAGGAAATTGGGATCTGCAATTGGATGAGGATGATTCTCCGTTTTAATCGTCAGTCAGTCGATTTTAGATTTTAGATTTTAGATTTTAGATTTTAGATTTCCTCGCAGCTTTGAATCTGGGAGGTAGAGTTAAGGTCTAAAATTTTTTGCTCTCCACGACGATTGTCGGAAACTTGTCTCTGTTTTTGGGCGGGGTAATGGTTTTTTTTGTCGCGATGTCAACAACAATAGATTACATAACACGGACTGCCCAGTAGCGGTTAACGATCGACGGTGACTAATGACTGAAGACAAGGCAAAATTTTCTTTTAAATGTCAGGCTAATTGCAGCCATACCCAAGCACGTGCAGGGGTTTTTGCGACTCCCCACGGTATTGTGGAAACGCCTAAATTTATGCCGGTGGGGACGCTGGCTAATGTCAAAACCTTGACACCGGCACATCTTGAGGACGCAGGTTCTCAAATGGTTTTGGCAAATACTTATCATTTGCACTTGCAGCCCGGGGAAGCGATTGTCGCCGGCGCGGGCGGATTGCACAAATTCATGGCTTGGCCTGGCCCGATTCTGACGGATTCGGGCGGCTTTCAGGTGTTTAGCTTGAGCCAAATGCGGACTATTTCTGAGAATGGGGTGACTTTTCGAGCTCCCCGCGACGGCCGCATCATTAATTTAACGCCGGAAAAGTCGATCGAGATTCAGAACGAGTTGGGCGCTGACGTGATTATGGCCTTCGATGAGTGTCCGCCTTACCCCGCTACACGGGACGAGGTGGAGGCGGCCACAGATCGCACTTACCGCTGGCTGCAACGCTGTATGCAAGCTCACTCACGCCCGGAGCAAGCTTTGTTCGGTATCGTCCAGGGGGGCGTTTTCCCAGATTTGCGATCGCGCGCGGCGAACCAGTTGGTAGACTTGGATTTGCCCGGTTATGCGATCGGCGGAGTTAGCGTCGGCGAATCGGGGGATTTGATCGCAGATATTGTGAGAGTTACTGCGCCCCTGTTACCGGCAAATAAACCCCGTTATTTGATGGGGATTGGCACCTATCGCGAAATGGCCTTGGCTGTGGCGAGTGGCGTAGATATGTTTGACTGCGTGATTCCGACTCGGCTGGGCCGTCACGGCACGGCTTTTGTGCGTGGGGAACGCTGGAATTTGAAAAATGCTCGGTTTCGGGAGGATTTTGCTCCGCTGGATGAGTCTTGTCCTTGCTATACCTGCCAAAAATTCAGCCGGGCTTATTTGGCACATTTGGCGCGGGCTAAGGAAGCACTCAGCTATACTTTGCTGGCGCTGCACAACGTGACAGAGTTGATTCGCTTTACTGGGAGGATGCGGGAGGCGATTTTGGCCGATCGATTTACTGAAGAGTTTGCCCACTGGCTGGCACCAACTGTCGATCGATCTTGATTGGCTTTGGTGAAGATATGCGACAATTATTAAAATTGTGTTGGATAGGTAGGTTGATTCATGGAAGCTGCATTACTGTTGGCTAAACTCCCCGAAGCTTATGCGATCTTTGATCCTTTGATTAATGTTTTGCCAGTGATTCCCGTGTTTTTCTTGCTGCTGGCTTTTGTCTGGCAAGCGGCTGTCGGGTTCAGATAAGTTTCATTTCATTAAAAAGCAGGGGCAATTTACCAATTGCCCCTGCTTTTAGCTGTTGAGTTTTTGAGCCGATCTCGTTTACGGTTATTTTGGAATTATTTAACCGCAGAGAACGCAGAGAAAGAGCCCAGAGAGCTGAATAATTTTGATATGCTATGTTTAGCCCTGGCCCATCGCAATTTTAAATGCCGGTCTTTCTGAGATGCGCTTCATGTAATCTAAAACAGCCGGGTAAGGACTGAGATCGACTTGTAGCATCATCGGAATGTAAATCAACATCGATCCGACTGCTGCGTCAGCGACACCGAATTCATCGCCCATTAAAAACTGCTGTTTCTCGAAAATGCTATTTAATGGTTGTAACAATTTCGGGGTTTCGCGATCGCGGCTGGCTTCGACAAATATTCCCGGGCCGAGAGTGGCGTTAGCAAAGATGACCCACTGCACGATTTCGGCTTGTTTTTCCACAGTGTCCGGCATCTTACCATATTTTTGAGCTAAATACAGCAAAATTGCCCCGGACTCCCAAAGTTTAAAATCTCCGTCCACAATAGCTGGTACTTTGCCGATCGGGTTAATTTCCAGAAACTCAGGCTGCAAGTGTTCCGCTGCTTGCATATCCAGCAAGACGAATTCGTAAGGAACCGCTATTTCTTCGAGATACCACTTGACAATTGAGGCCCTACTGCGACCTTGGCCGTAAAGTTTTAGCACGGAATTTTTATCCTTGTAATGCAATATTGTTGTTATAGCATTTTTGGTCAGTTGACAGTTGATAGTTGATAGTTGATAGTTGTCAGTTGATAGTTGTTGATTGGGAATTAGCCATTTGAAATTAGAACCTTCTGAGAATGCTGATGTTACGGGATCATCTCAGTTTTGCATTTACAGTGCGAGCTCTTAAGCTCGCACTACCTACCATAAAAAATGCTTCTTGCAAAACTGAGATGCTCCCGATGTTACGGTGGGGAAAACGACTAATGACTAATAACGTTCACTTTTCGGGGACAGCGCTACCGATTACTGACTAATGACTAATAACGTTCGCGAGCCGGGGACAGCGCTACCGATTACTGACTAATGACTAATAACGTTCGCGAGCCGGGGACAGCGCTACCGATTACTGACCCATAACTAATGGCACTTCTGTTAAGTGTAAAAACAAGATTCTGCCATCCATTTTTGTTAACTATGAGATGTTATAATTACAATATTCTAATCGACTGTTTTAGTTTACACTAAACTTTAGTAAAATAGCAATATTTCATAATTCATTCATTTTTACGTCACATTTGTTTCACAATTGACTGTTGAAAAATGCCGGGATTAGCTGTATTATATGGCAGACTATTTATCAAGTCACAAAATTCAGAATGCCACAATCTCGACCTTACCAACCATTGCTGCTGAGATTACTGCACGGGGCTAACGCTGCGATCGCCCTTTTATCAATTTTGAGCGCATTTATAGTGTACAACACCTATGACGGGCGCTTCGGGAAAGTCCCCGTGCCTCGGATTGCAGACATTATCGGGATTCACGGCACTTTTGGCAAGCTGTTAATTTTAGGAGTGATGCCAGCTTTTGCATTGTATAGTTTCCATGCAGGTCAAAGACGGTTGGTGCAGCAAGATTCTTTTGCCAAACTGGCGCAGTTGGGAACACCGATTTGGTGGTACAGTTTGCACCGGATTGTGAATACTTTGATGTTGTTAGCGCTCACTTTTGCGATCGCATCTGGCAGTATGGTTAAGGAAGAATGGCTGCCGGCTGGGGATTTGACACAGGTTTGGTATTATTTGCACCTCTCTGGTTGGGTGGTATTGGTGTTTTGTCTGCTAATACACTTGTTGATGAGTGCGAAGGTGGGAGGTTGGCCCCTAATTTTGTCGATGTTCGATCGCAAATACCGCCCGGAGGATTCACCGGCTGTTTGGTGGCGGAAAATTCGCTCTTTTGTCGATCGCTCTTAATCGAGAACCCATTGATTGTGCATTATTTCTGGTAAAATCACCACAGACCAAACTATTTAACAAGTGATCGTAAAGGTAATGAGGTATGTTGTTGGGCTTAAGCCCTCTTATATTTATTATCTAGTAAGCAATGCCGAATCAAAAACTCCATTTATAGTCAGCTATACTTTATATTTCTGAGAAAGGCTATAGCCTTTCTCAAAAAAATGAGGTATGACTGACAGCTTATAAAACCACTAAACTAAGAAGGGCTGAAGCCCAACAACGTACCTCATCTTTCTGACAAAGGCTATAATAACTCCCAACAACATCAAAAATCAATTAATTTATGCAAGTTTGTCTCGTTACAGGTGGTAATTCCGGTGTTGGTTTAATGACATCTTTAGGTTTAGCTAAATTAGGACATCATGTCTTTATTGCTTGCCGATCCCAGAAAAAAGCGACAAACGCGATCGCCTACATCCGTGAAACCACTGGAAATCCCAATATAGAATATTTACCCTTAAATCTCGCCTCCTTAGAGTCAGTGCGTCACTGTGTCAAGCTATTTCAAGACCGAAATTTGCCCTTACATATCCTCGTCAATAATGCCGGAATATTCGATGCCAGAGGAATGACTCAAGAAGGATTTGAGTTGATTTGGGGGACTAATTATTTAGGTCATTTTCTTCTGACTTATTTATTATTAGATAAGATACCAGATTCCGCCTCAAGTCGCGTGATTTTCGTCTCCTCAGATTTAGCATTAAAACCCACTCAAATTAAATGGGATTTATTTATCAAAAAAACACCCTTAAATTTTATCGAATCATATAACCAGTCAAAACTTTGCCTGTTGCTCTTAACCAGACAACTTGCCCAAAAATTAACGAATGTCACAGTTAACGCAGTTCATCCAGGTTTTGTCCAATCTAATATTACCATCGGTCATCGTTTGAGCAAATATCTCGGTTTAGGAATTAGTCCCGAACAGGGAGCTTATAGCAGTCTCTTATGTGCAAATTCTCCAGAATTTGAGTTGATCGCAGGTAAATTTTTAGGTCGAACAGGACAAGAAATAACATTACCTGTATTAGCACAAAATAATGATTTATGCCAACAGTTATGGGAAAAAAGTTTATTATGGACTGGCTGCACTCAATCCGTCCAGAAAGAAAGAAATAATTATGATGCTACTGATGGGATATGGGGGCCTTACGATCTCAAGTTAAATCAGGATGAACTCGCGACTATTTGCGATCGTATCTTTAAGGAAGTTTTACCAAAACCGCCCGTTAAAGTTTTATTGACTCAGGCATTAAAAGCCCTTTTGAGGTGCCAATTTGGTTCAATTATGTTACTGCTGGTTCAATGTTACAAAGGCCAATTCTATATGGAAAGACATTTAGATTCGGCTGCGGTGTTGCACCTGTGTCAAGATGATAATTTATTGAAAATACTGACAGCTTATTTAGGAGACAATTTACAATTATGGCGGTCAGAATTATGGGTCAATTATCCCTCGCGTCAATTAATTCCTTTTTGGCATCGAGATATTTATCCTAATTTACTGACTGGGGAGGGAAAAACAATTAATATTTATATTGGTTTAACAGAAGTAACGGAGACAAACGGGTTTGAATATATCTCGAAAAGTGACCTCAAAAAATGTCAAGTCAAAATTACCGATTTCTTTAGTGGGAATCATTTTTTTCGAGTTCCCAATGAAGTTGAAGAGAAGGCGATTCCGGTAGTTTTAAAACCCGGTGAGTTTATTTTATTTACCGATCAACTTGTACATCGTTCGATTTATAATAGAAGTGGCAAAGTTCGTCTTTCTTTAACATTGCGGGTCGCCCAACCGAGTATAAAAATTTTACCAGGTTACACTTCTAATTATCAGGAACCTGTCACTCTGAATTCTAGGTAAGTTGGGGATTGGGGATTAAAATTTTATTTCTTTCTTATTTCTTCCTTCTTTGTGGTGAAAGTGAAGAATGTCAGCCAATTAGTGCAGAAGCTGAAGCAGAAGTTGCTCTGACTAGAAATGTGAAGAAGACTTTTTTCAATAACCAATCCGTAAAAAATGGTAACAAGAATAATAGTCCGATCGCTCTTAATGAAAAAATGAACAGAAATATCGTATTAATTGTTGTAGAAGTTTTGGTGATGGGAGGTTGGTTGTTTGCTGTGGCTGCTCCTTTATTATTCCCCTAATCCTATCATATCAAGTTTGGTGAAGAATTTAGAATTAGGTTTGTAGTGAGGACTTCAGTCCTTCATGAATGCGGACTAAAGTCCTCACTACTAACCGATATGAAGCTTTTTGTGGTGAGCGACAAGATTTGTGGCGGGTTTCCTAGGCTGCGGAATACCCGCTCAAAATATCGGCAATTCTATTATAAACTCAGCACCGCCTTCAGTTGGAGATTGAATTTGAGATTGAACTGGAGATTGAACTGTCATGCGCCCGCCATGCAACTCTACAATAATTTTATAGCAAACCGACAGCCCCAATCCTGTAAAATTTTTTAATGATTTAGTATGGTAAAATGGGTCAAATACTCTCTGTTGAATTTCCGGCGGAATTCGGGAACCGTTGTGGGCGATCGATACTGCAATAAATCTGCCTGTTGAATGCTCGACAATATCTGTTTTAATTGTAATAGTTTGATCGAATTTGTCAATCCTGTTAACAGCATCAATCGCCTTGCTGAGGATATTAGCGAATACTTGGCTCAGTTGACCGGGATAACACAAAATTGGTGGTAGGTTGCTGTACTCCTTGATTACTAATATTTTTTTCTCCAGTCGGTGAGCGAGCAACAGTAGAATATTGTCGATGCTTTCGTGAAGGTTGGCGCGTTCTTTGTTGGGTTCATCTGGAAGTGAAATGTTCCGCAAAGCCAGGATGCTCTGGCGTATGCGATCGGTTCCTATTTTCAGAGAGTTGAGAATTTGTGGCAAGTCTTCGCTGATAAAATCTAGGTCGAAGCTCTCTATTTCTTGGGCAATTCGCGGCACAGGTGTGGGATATTGTTCGCGGTAGAGGCGAAGTATCTTCAGCAAATTATTGAGATAATCGTTGACGTGAATCAGACGGCCGTAAATAAAGTTAATTGGGTTGTTAATTTCCTGGGCAATTCCGGTGGCGAGTTGACCGACAATTGTCATTTTTTCGCTTTGTACTAAATGCTCTTCGGTTCTTCTGAGTTGTGCTAATACTTCTTCTAAAAGTTTGAGTTCTTCTTGAATTTGCCCGTGGAGTTGGGATTGGGAAATTGCGATCGCCAGTGAGTCTGCAATTGCCTCCAAAACTTCCACTTCGTCGGGAGTTGCAAACCGCCGATTCGCACAAGCGAACAGATATCCCAGCCGATTAGTCTGAGTCAGTACGGGTACTGCTGCGTAGTGGCTGTCTGTGAGTTCGAGATGCACTGCTTCCTGAGAGTCTGTGGCATCAGGGGCGGAGGTTTTCTTGAGAAGTATCGTTTCGCACCGATGCAGCCGTGCAGCTAAATCTCCAGAGGGCCCTGTTTGGGCGCCGAAGATTCCCAAGCGCCCCGGTAAACCTTCCCGGCAATATTCCCAGCAAAATTCTACAGTATCTTGTCGCGGGTCGTACCAGCCGAAAATTGCCCGATCGAGCTTTAGCAAGGTACCGAGTTCGTCTACTGTAGTTTGCAGGATGCGATCGAGCTCCAAGGAAGCGCGAATGCGGCCGGTCAATCGGTGGAGAAGGGCTTCTGCGCGAGTGCGAATGCACTTTTGGGAAAACAGTTTCAGTGCCACAATTACCGCGAAAATAGCTGCGGCGAACAGTCCGGTGGCTGCTGCTGCTAATCTATTTAAGGCGAACAGTTCTTTTTCGAGATTGTCGCTGGGAATTACTAGGGCGATCGACCATTCAGCTTGTTCTAAAGGAAGATAGGCAACATAAACTCTGGCGTCGTTGATTTGAGTCAGTACAATGCCCGTTTTTTGATAAACCATCTCCCGGACTACATTCGCCAAATTAGGATCTGCGGACTCTAAAAGACTGGGAGCAGCTTTGTCAATATTTCCCATTAACCGAGTGTCGGGATGGACAATCGGCACTCCTTGAGAATTGAGTACAAAAGCGTAACTTCCTGCCTCATATTCCAGCTTTCCCGCTACTTCCCCAATTCTGTCGATAGTAATGACACCGTTCATTACTCCGATCGCCTTTTTTGGTTGATTCTCCTGAGAATTTGACCACACCGGAGCCGAAATGGGAACAATACTTTGTTTTTTGAGCGTGCGAGAAATGGTAGGATCTGAAACATATACTTGCCCAGCCATTGCCTTTTTGAAGTGTTGGCGATCGCTAACGTTAATCAAAGCTCTGCCAACTTTTGTGGTATAATAAGAACCATCTGGTTCGATTAATGCGAAATGCTTGAAGTCTTGCAGTCGATTTACTTCGGATTTTAAATAAGGCCCTGCCACAGACCAATTCATCGATCGCACCGGAGGAGTGTTAGCAAGGGTTTCGAGCTCAGTCTTTCTCGTGCCGATCCAGCGATCGATCTTATTACCGCGCTCCTTAACTTCTAACAAAACATTTCGCTCTAAATTGTTGACAATCAAGCGGCGAACCCTTTGATAGCTGATACAACCAGCGATGCTAGCTGCCATAATTGTTACGCCCAAAATTAACAACGCGATTTTGTAGCGCAGATCGTATT
Organism: Microcoleus sp. PH2017_34_RAT_O_A; assembly: GCF_020737885.1. Taxonomy (NCBI): domain Bacteria; kingdom Bacillati; phylum Cyanobacteriota; class Cyanophyceae; order Oscillatoriales; family Microcoleaceae; genus Microcoleus; species Microcoleus sp. PH2017_34_RAT_O_A. The sequence goes on from NZ_JAEQDD010000087.1 coordinate 14,396, forward strand.
CGCCCTTAAATCTCGCTGGCAATAGTTGAGTTAATTTCCACCACTTCACTTTCGCAAAGCTTCCCATGGTTTGACCAATTTGTGAGATTGAAATTCTCAGCTCACCAGCGATGAACTTGCCCGCCTGTCAGCAGTCTGAAACTACTAGCAATAATTGCGGGGATTTTTGAATTTTTTCCCGCCGGCCCGCTCACCTTGTCTGACTGGAATCAGATTCTACCATATTTTTGAGAAACTACAATATTTATTCAACAATTTAATTATTCAAATTTTTCATAGTTTTGTTAACTGCTATTAATAATTTATGTCAATTGGGCAAGATAGCCCACAAGCACCCGATGTTGAAAAAAAGAGTAAATCTGGGACAGTTGACAGTTTTCATCAGTCAGAAGGAAGAAGAGAGAGGCAAGAAGGCAGATGCCATTCGGATTCGCGAGCGTCAAAAAAAGGAAGAGGGAACAAGAAGGAAGAAGAGAGAGGGAATACACAGCCAGCTTTGTTAGCCACGGATATTTTATGTTTAATTAGGTGGATTGACTGGTTTGGTAATGTTGAAATATATTGCTTTTGTGCAATTAGATAAGGTGCGGACTGCACCCTACATTGATATGTATGGCGTTGCCGCAATCATAAAATATTAAAAGTTTTGAGTTATTGTTGAACGAAAAATTTGTTGTTAAATCTTTAATTCAAATCTCAAAACTTTTTGCGGTGCTAAATAGCTGCTGTTTGGCGATTTATTTATAGAACCTTGTGAGTGTGTTCGTGCTGTTTCACATTGTCTTCAGTGCGAATGACGCGCTCGGTGTTCAGCACTCTTTTGCGTTCTAAGGAATAGGTAAAGTCGTTGCGAACTGTTCCTAAGGGAATGTGAACTTGAGCCTCGGGGCGGATTTTGTAAGTGCGGGCTGCGGCGATCGCCCGAAAGCCAAATTCTTCGCTAAACTGAGCTTCGGCGGGGAATTCCGGCAGCCTTTTGGGTGATTCGCCGTCGAGTATCGAGCCTAAAGTCGTCCCCCAAGCCATTTCATAAGATGTGGGAATTCCCTTGACAATTGCTTGCAAAGCTGCTGAGGGGATAGGTTCGATTACTTTTACTTGATGAACTTCGCCTTCTTCTTTGATGAAGCAGGTGGCTAAACCCACTACTATGTAGTCGTCGGTGCCGAGTTCGGGTGCGCTGGGATAAACTGTTGCAGTCGTCATAAGAAAAGGTTGGTAGTGGAGAAACCGGGAGGGAGAAATTAAGCGATTTGAGATTTTTGCCGGAGATTTTTTCGGGGGATTTTACCTGAAAAATCTCAAACTGGCGGTTCTAGTCTCTAAAATTTTTGTTTAAAGCTCCAAAAAGCCGATCGCGCCAGTTAGTCGATCCTACCACATCAAGGCAACTGCCGGATGATTCGGCAAGGATTCCCCGCCGCCACGACGTTGGCGGGAATATCTTTGACAACAACACTGCCTGCGCCGATCGTGCTATTGTCGCCAATAGTGACTCCCGGGCAAATAATACTTCCGCCGCCAATCCAAACATTATTACCAATATTAATTTCAGAGGCGAGATCTCGGCCAGAAAGTCGGATTTCCGGATCGGTGGGATGAAAAGCAGTGTAAATTTGCACGTTGGGGCCGCACAGCAAATTTTCGCCGATGTTAACTCGATTGCAGTCGAGAATCACGCAGCCAAAATTCATGTACAATCCGTTTCCCGCATAAATATTGCTGCCGAAGTCGCAGTAAAAAGGCGGCTCGATTTCAATTTTGGGGCCGATTGCACCGAACAATTCGCCAAGGATTTCTAACCGTTTCTCAGGTTCGTCTTCGCGGGTAGAATTGTAGATTCTGGCGAGGCGGCGGGCTCGCTGGCGATCGGCAATTAATTGTTCATCCGCAGCTAGATACAATTCGCCGGCGAGCATTTTTTGTTTTTCGGTTTTTTCCATAAGAATCGGCGGTAATAATCGGCCCTAATAATCGGCGGTAATAATCGGCGGAATAACATAAAACGGCGGTTGAAACCGCGTCTACAGAAACAATGTCCACCTCCGTGGACTGAAGAAAATAAGGTAATTTCAACCCAATACGCGATTGATAAGACGGCGGTTGAAACCGCCGTCTTCTTCAACCCGCGGAGGCGGGTTTTGCTTGTATAGACGGGGTTTCAACCGCCCGGTGTTCTTGATTCTGCAAACAAACTGTTAAATCCAGATTAGTTAATTGCTCAAAAGCTCGATCGATCGATCCTTTTCCCCGCAAAAAACCAGTATTCGCAGCGGGGCAGATATATTGAAGAGTCGAAGGCGAAAATCGATCGATAATTGACTGCACGCTGTTAATTTGCCTCGGCCAGTGAAAAGTTTTTGGCGTTCTCTGCGGTACCGGAGCGCCTTCTCGATTGGGGAGCAAGTGTCTGCCGGTAAACAACACTCCACCGCTGCCAGTATCATAAAGGCAAGATGAACCAGGAGAGTGGCCGGGAGTCCACAATGCTTTTATGCGATCGCTCACAGCAAATTCTCGCTCAAAAACCGTCAGTTGCAATCCTGGGAGCAAATAAGCTTCCTGCTCTTGAATCAGGATATCGCAGCCCGTGGCTTCCTGAATCTCCCGCGCCTTGGCGATCGCGCCGCGGTGGGTGAGAAACAGCAGCCGCACGCCGCCGTTTTCCCGCAAAAAGGCTAGGTTAATCTCATCCCAAGCGGGACAATCTACCAGGATGTTCGATTCGTTTTCTACAATGAAATAAGCTGTCGCACCCAGCGTATCCCGGTTAGGTGGGAAAGCAAAAATATTTTCCAGCACGAGCCTGGGCTGTTTGGAGACTGAAGTCTGTTGTTTCAAGGATATATTCAGAGGCATGGAATAAATATTATGTTTTTTTTACTATGGTTGCTTGTATTGGGGTTGATCTCTTACTACTTGTTGCAGAGCAGCACCAGCCGCATCACGCGAACTCCGGTATGGCTGCTGTGGCTGGTAATGATGGCGCCGGCGCTGATTTGGAGCGGTTGGCTTTTAGTTAACGGCGCGAGCAAAAAAGTACCGCCCGAGTTGGTAATTATACCTTTTCTGGTTTGCCCTTTTTTGTACTGGTTTTTGGTACAGTTGGGGCGCAAGCAAATTACCGCCTCCACGGCTGAGCAGATAGCAGGCTCTGGAAGTGAACCGACAGAGCCCAAACCGCCCCTGCGCCCGATCGATTCCGAGGAAGAAGCGAGCTTGCGCGATTGTTTTCCTTGGTCAATTTACTTTTTGCAAGATTTAGAATTTCGCGCGCAGGCTGTCATTTGTCGGGGACAGTTGCGTACGAACCCGGAGGCGGCTTATCAGGCGATTCGGGAGAATGTCCAGAAGCATTTTGGCGATCGCTTTTTAGTCATCTTTCAAAATAGCTTGAGTGGTCAACCTTTTTTTGCGATAGTTCCCAATCCCAGCCACCAATCCGGGGAAACTTCGGTCAAAACTGAATCTGTAACCAGGCCATTTTTTGCATTAGCTTTGGTGCTGATTACGGTGTTTACGACTACAATTGTCGGCTCGCAAATTGCCGGAGTCACTGAAAAAATTTTGCAGTCCAACCCGTATGTGTTGCTTCAGGGTTTGCCTTATTCCTTGGCTCTCATTACAATTTTGGGAATTCACGAATCCGGTCACTATTTAGCTGCCAGATTCTACAAAATTCGCACGACTTTGCCTTATTTTATTCCGGTTCCTTTTTTCTTGGGAACTTTTGGTGCATTCATTCAAATGCGGAGTCCAATTCCCAACCGCCGAGCTTTATTTGATGTCAGTATTGCCGGCCCGCTGGCGGGTTTAGTCGCGACAGTGCCGTTGTTGATTTGGGGTTTGGAGCATTCGACAATTGTACCGCTGTCTGACAAGTCGGGAATGTTAAATTTTGACTCTTTTAGTCCGAAATTTTCGCTGCTGATGACTTTGTTGAGCAAGTTAACCTTGGGCGGCGCTTTCAATGCGGAAACTGCGATTAATTTGCATCCGGTAGCGGTGGCGGGCTATTTGGGTTTGATCGTGACTGCATTTAATTTGATGCCTGTGGGACAACTCGACGGCGGGCATATTGTACACGCGATGTTTGGCCAGCGGGCTAGTATGGCGATCGGGCAATTTGCCAGAATTTGTATGCTGCTGCTTTCTTTTTTGGAACAAGGTTTGCTGTTGTGGGCAATTATTTTGTTTTTGACGCCTCTCAACGACGAACCTGCGTTGAATGATGTCAGCGAATTGGACGATAGGCGAGATTTTTTGGGGTTGCTGGCGATCGGGCTTTTGTTAATTATTTTGTTGCCAGCGCCCAAGATACTCCTTCAGTGGTTAAATGTTTAGAAGGAAGAGAGAAGAGGGAGCATCTCTTTTTTGTCATTAATCATTGGGCATTGGGCGAAGCGAAGCGGAGGGATTGGGCGAAGCGAAGCGGAGGGATTGGGCATTAGGGCATTAGTCATTAGGCATTCAGTCGGTCAACTGTCAACTGTCAACTGTCAATGACTTGCGAGCTGAGAAAAGCACTACAAATGCTTTGCGCGCTCGATACTTCCTGGAAAGATGCCAGAGAGAAGAAGGCTCGCTTCGGCTACGCTGGCTGACAAGTCGCTCAGGATAAAAAGAAGGAAGAAAAAATCAGGATTTACTTATCGTCGCGAGATAGAAAAAAGAGAGACGTTCACAAATTCCTTAAGGATTGCTATTGAGAGCCTCTCAGTTTTGTCTTTATAGTGCTGTCCCCGATCGCCCGGGCTTTGTCTAACCCGTGCGATGGGGGACATCACTCACATAAAAAAATGCTCTTTATAAAAATGAGATGCTCCCTTACTATTTAAGCTAGTTTATCATTTTTCAACTCGATTTCTATCTCAAAGTGATGTTTATTTTCACCATAAAGAATTGGTTGAAAACCTCTCCCTTTGAGAGAGAAATTAAAATCATAATATTCATTACTCCAATCCTCTTCCTTCTAGTTAGAGGTCGCTCTCAAACTGTCAACTGTCAACTGTCAACTGTCAACTGTTGAACGAGTTATCTGATAAATATGTCCTACAGAACCTTCACTTTCCAACAATTAAAAGAGCGGTTTGGATTGGAGATGTCACTCAGTCCAATTTTGAGTGCCAAAATTATTCCTTTAGAACCATCCCAATGGCTTTGGAGAGCTCTCGAAATTAGTTCTAACACTGCTGTAACAACAGCAAAAGAACGTTCGGAACGGATTATTTCTCCTATTTTGTTAGAATTTAGAGAAAAAAATCACAGACAATTTTCTGTTTTTTCCGGTTGGGCATTTGATGTAGATGTTTCTCAGGGATTGCATGGAGAATGCGACTTTCTACTTTCTGGGACACCGTTGAATTTTGAAATTAAAGTTCCATTTTTTGCACTTAGAGAAACAAAAGGCGGAGAAATAGAATCTTGTCTGCCGCAGTGTGCTGCACAAATGGTGGCGGCTCAGCTATTTAACGAACGCCAAAAAAACTCAATCCCTGCCGTATTTGGCTGTGTAACTTCGGGGGTTGTCTGGCGGTTTCTTAAATTAAAAGGAAATAATTTAATTATTGATGATGATGTTTATTATCTCGATAATCTTCCTCTGATTTTAGGGGTTTTGCAAAAAATTGTTAATTTATACAAATAATCTATAGCCTTTCTCACTAACATGAGGTACGCATAGGGCATGGGGCATGGGGCATAGGGCATAGGGCATAGGGCATAGGGCATAGGGCATAGGCATCGCAGGCATACCTCACTTTTTTGAGAACCGCTATAATTACTATCCTAAAATAGGTTTGTAGTGAGGACTTCAGTCCTTCTCTATTTTTGAGGAATCAAGTCCTAACGATCGCACTAAATTAATTATTCAATCGAAAATAAAACAAGATGAAAGTACCAACGATCGCACTAACTCCCGAACAAACAGCGCTAACTCCCATTTATCGCGAAAAGTGGCGGCAAATTGGACTGTCGATCGCACCACTCGATCGCCCGATCGCGACAGCCGCCATCAACACCGCCTACAACATCATCGGCTTGGGCGAACCGGAAATTATTTTCTGTGACAGCCCTTACATAGCTTTGGAAGCTCTTGAACGGCTAAGGATACGCGATTCGGGTCTGGAAACTGGTAGCGAAATTCGAGACAAAATTCATAATGAATTGTACGATACATTAAGAAGTCAACTCGACCGGAAACTGGAAAATCAGATTTACAGCCAACTCTATAACCCGCTATATGCTCAACTGATAAGTCAATTCCAAATTCATATTAAAGACGAAGTTTATGCCAAATTAGCAAAGAAGTTGGGCAGCAGATTTCACCAATTTTTTGTCAATATAACCTATAATAATAACTGGATCTTATCCGAACTTTCGGCCTGTCACGGAAGTTGGGTAGATTTTTGTATTGAGGTCTTAGAATTGGAGTGCGATCGCTCTTTGTACTCAGCCTTTAAAGCCTTAGTCGAAAACTGCGGCTGGATTTACCCGTTTGAGAAAAAGTGCTTTGTGTGCGATCGCCCGCGAAGAATTAATTTTGACAGCGAATATTTGCTCCACGCTTTATGTCAGCCCGCCATCGAATTTGCTGACAACTTCAGAGTATACTCTTATCGTGGCGTGCTGTTACCCGAAAGCATCGGTCAAGTTGCGCCGGAGTCTTGGGAGGCTTCATGGCTGCTAAGAGAAAAGAATGCGGAAGTGCGGCGAGTGTTGATTGGGGCGATCGGCTATCCGAAAATTTGTCAAGAATTGCAAGCAATAGAATTGGATACTTGGCAAGAATATACTTTGTTGAAAATTGAGAATGATGTTGACATAGAGTCAATATTTTTGTTGAAGATGACTTGTCCGAGTACGGGACACATTCACGCTTTGCGAGTGCCGCCAAAAGTGCTAACGGCTAAAGAAGCAATTAGCTGGGTAAATTGGGGAATAGCACCCGAAGAATTTCAAGTGCAAACTTGATATCGTGTCCCATCGATTAACCAGCCGTTCGTAGTGCGGACTGAAGTCCGCGGGATTTTGCGGACTGAAGTCCGCACTACGAACCTTACTACAAACCTTTTTTTATGATGGTAATCGATCGCACGCGATCGGACAAAAAAGTTGAGTGTTTGGAGTGCGAGTTTGGAGTTTAGGAACGAAAAGTTAATAACTTATACATATTTGTGGGATGGGCGTCCCGCCCGTCTTTTCGGGACGGGCGGGACGCCCATCCCACAATAATAGACCTCTTGCAAAAATAGTTAGGACGGGCTAGAAGCCCATCCCACAAAAATCTTTTTTCTTGTGGGATGGGCTTCTAGCCCGTCCCAAAATTT
>NZ_JAEQDD010000088.1:0-21704 GCF_020737885.1 Microcoleus sp. PH2017_34_RAT_O_A
AGCTTATCTGGCATCCTTGGAGATTTACACCCGCGACGCATTTCCCGAAGACTGGGCAAGGAGTCAAAATAATTTGGCGAATGCCTACCTCTACAGAATTAGAGGGGAAAAAGCAGAGAATCTCGAAGCCGCGATCGCAGCTTTTGAGGCATCCTTGGAAATTTGGACCCGCGACGCATTTCCCGAAGACTGGGCAAGGAGTCAAAATAATTTGGCGACTGCCTACCTCTATAGAATCAGAGGGGAGAAAGCCGAGAATTTGGAACTGGCGATCGCAGCTTTTGAGGCAGCCTTAGAGATTTACACCCGCGACGCATTTCCCTTTGAATGGGCAAGGAGTCAAAATAATTTGGGGATGGCCTACCAAAACAGAATCAGAGGGAAAAAAGCCGAGAATTTGGAACTGGCGATCGCAGCTTTTGAGGCAGCCTTAGAGATTTACACCCGCGACGCATTTCCCTTTGAATGGGCAACGTGTCAAAATAATTTGGGGATGGCCTACCAAAACAGAATCAGAGGGGAAAAAGCCGAGAATTTGGAACTGGCGATCGAGGCTTATCTGGCAGCTTTAGAAGTTCACACTCGCAAGGATTTTCCGATCGAGCATGCTACAACTTTATATAATCTCGGAGTTGCCTACTGGGATAATTCCCAACTCCCAGAAGCTTACAATACCCTTAACTCTGCCATCGAGACAGTCGAATTAATGCGGAGTGAAATCATTATCGGCGGCGAAGCAGACAGGCAGAAATTAGCCGAAGAATGGAATGACCTTTATCAGGTAATGGTAGAAGTTTGCCTAGCAATGGAAAACTCCACCGCCGCCCTAGAATATGTCGAACGCAGCAAAACCCGAAACCTCGTAGAACTGTTTCACAAAGCCCGCAGCCTCCCCGATCGAGTACAGCGGATTAGTTTTGCAGAAATTCGCAGCCTGCTAGCTGAAAATGAGGCAATTTTGGAATGGTACATTACCCGATACAACTTTAAAGTTTTCATTATTACCCGCGACTCCACCAAACCCGATGTCTGGGAATCTTCCGATGCAGGCTTGCAAGCATTAGAAGAGTTTCAGCAGGAATATATCGATGACTACACCGACGAGGAAACCGACAACTGGGGAAATCAACTAGAAGCCCGCCTGGAAAAATTAGCCGAGATTCTCCACATCAATGAAATAATCGCCCGCTATATTCCCGAAAACTGCCAAAAATTAATCTTAGTTCCCTTCCGATACTTGCACCTATTCCCCCTACACGCCCTCACCAGCAGCCGACAAAAAGCCGACAAAACCGTAGAAACTGGATGTCTTCTCGAACTTTTCCCAGGCGGCGTGAGATACACACCCAGTTGCCAACTTTTGCAATTATCTCAGCGGGTAAATCTGACAGCCGAAGACACATCACCCAGCAAATTTTTTGCCATCCAAAACCCCACAGAAGATTTAGACTTCACCGACATCGAAGTCGAAGCCATTGCCAAATCTTTCAATCCCGCCGAAATATTGAGTCGGGAAAAGGCAAGTAAAGCAGGATTGCAACAACAAATTGCCAGCTTGCAAAATGCCGACATCGCCCACTTTTCCTGTCACGGCTTCTTCGACTTTGATAATCCCGAAAAATCCGCATTAATCCTAGCCGGCGCAAAAATTGCCAGCGATGGCGTTCCCTCCGAAGAAAAGCGTTACATTCGTTCCCGCCGAGGCGAAACCTACGACATCACAGAATGCCTGACTCTGACAGAAATCTTTGATTTGCAGTTAAGTAAGTGTCGTTTAGTAGCCCTTTCTGCCTGCGAAACTGGGTTAACCGATGCCAGGAATAGCACAGATGAGTATATCGGATTGACTAGCGGTTTTTTGTACGCCGGAACCACGAATGTGATTAGCACATTATGGGCTGTCAATGATGTATCTACGGCGATTTTAATGATAAGATTTTATGAGTTATTTCGTTCAGAAAGTCGGCCCGCTGTGTCGATTGCTTTGCGGGAGTCTCAGTTGTGGCTGCGGAGTTTGACTGTTAAAAGTTTGCTAGAATGGGTGGAAGTGTCGCAGTTGCTGAGTCACGAACATAAACAGACAATTCAAAACAGATACAATCGCGGTTACAAACAAGATTATCAACCTTATGAGTCTCCCGTATACTGGGCCGCTTTCTGTGCAGTTGGACAATAAGGGTGGGTATCAGAAACCGGGTTTCTGCGGAGATTTTTTGTTCCCGTTGAGATTTATCATAGAAACCCGGTTTCTTTTCGGCAATAAGTGTGGGTATCAGAAACCGGGTTTCTTCCGAGATTTTTTGTTCCCGTTGAGATTTATCATAGAAACCCGGTTTCTTTGACCTTAGTATAATGAAAGGAGAAATTAGCAATGACAGATGAACAATTTATTGCAGGCTTCCTAAAAGTCTTTGAAACCAAACCCGAAATATTTGAACAAGGCGGGGCGGTTGACGCTTTAGCAAATCTCAGCAACACGATATCCCAGATGGCGGATTCATCCAACAAGGAAGTAGCCGATGCCATTGGTAATTGGTGTGCAGACTATCCTAAAATAACAGATGAAATCAATTTAACGGCTAGAAAACTAAAACCAGAAGCCACCAAGACAGAAGGAGTAAACGAAAGACTATCAAACCGCTACCCAGAATTACCGGAAAATCTCAAAAAACGCCTTCCCAAATCCTAGCCACCGCGCCAATAACATGAGTGATATAATTTCTGCCCCCAATGTTTATTTATACGCTTTCCAACTGCAAAGAAACAGTAAGGGCAGCAATAATCCTCTCTGGAAACACTGCGACAATATCCTCGCCAACTTCACCGATGAAAGGGTAACACCCAATCTAGTTTTTCCCCAAAATTCCCACAGCAACCGCAACGATTTACTTCCCAATGTCTCCCTAGGATTCAACAGCTATCCACCCATAGAAGGTTTTGTACAACCGCTACAAATTCAAAAAGATAGCTATGCTTTCTGCTTAAACATCGGTTGCCCGGAAGATGGCACGGCTGATAATGTAGATGTCGATTTAATCCAGAAATTTAACCCAAATCAAGCCTTACTTATCGATGGCGATGACAACTTTTTAGGTCAAACTCTCCTGATTACCGCATGGCTTCCCGAAAACTCATCAGATAATTTAGATGCCCTCAAACCTCTTGCTGATAATTGCCGCAATGCTTTATTCCAAGGCGATTCACTACCTCCATTCTACTGTTCCGGGAAATTATTCGGCAGTCCAATTTTTGAATACGGTTCAATTATCGATATTGCGAATTACCGCCATTTGCTTGTCTGGCTGCTTGTTGACAAACAAACCGACGAAAATTTTAACACTTGCCAGGAAGAAATATTTGACCTACTATTTTACCGCAACAAAATCATCAAAGTTTTTCAAGACAGCCGCCTGATTTACGACGAACTCGATCGCGAATACGGCATTATTGAGAAAAATGTGGAGATATTGCAGGCTCAATTTTCCAGAGGAACCCTCTTAACTGCCGCCCAATTGCAAGAATTTCAGGAACAGCTAAAGCAACTCTTCAGCAAAGCTGTAACTTATACTCGCCTGCTGCGGAAACTCGAAGATTATGACAATACAATTGCCCTAAATCTTAACAATTACACTGACATTTTGCAGAAAATATGTGATATACTAGGAACCGATAAGGAAGAACTATCAATATTAAATAACTTCAGTAGAAAAACGGCTCCTTATATGCGATCGCAAATAGCAGGCGACTTAGGATATTTCCGCCACGGGACAAACTTAATCGACCAGGCGATCGCCTCAATTCGCGGCATAGTAGAAATAGAACAAGCCAGGAGCGATCGCACCAACCAACTCGCACTCCGCAACAGCGAGGACAAAGAGAAATATCGGGACGATCGCCTACAAAGCACAGTACAGGCGATCGGTGTCGGTTTAGCAGCCGGAGGCATCGCAGCATCCAGCGGCACAGACAAACTCTTCGAGACAGTCCAAAACCATCACATCCCAGTTGTAATGCACCTGCATCCCTTTGCATTCTCCTTTTTGTTGAGTTGCGCGATCGCCCTTGTCGCCACCAGCATCACTTGGTGCCTCACTAAACCGAAAAACAGTTGATAGTTGGTAGGGGCGGTGCCCCCGTGCCCGCCCTGACAGTTGATAGTAGACAGCGAACTTTTTAAGACTGGAATTTAAACCTATTTATAAAAACAATCCACCTTAAATACCCCGTTAATTCTTCAGTCTCGCGTTGCGCGGACTTTGTTTTTGTAGACGCGGTTTCAACCGCCGAGTGAATTTGAACAAAAAGCATCTGAGATCCAAATAACGTGTCAATATAGAGAATGTGACTTCAATTCTATTCTTTCCTCATGGGCAAACAGCGCGTTCTTTCAGGAGTTCAGCCAACAGGCAATCTTCACCTCGGTAACTATCTCGGTGCCATTCGCAACTGGGTAGAAGGTCAAAGCCAGTACGAAAATTACTTGTGCGTAGTCGATTTGCACGCAATTACGGCACCGCACAATCCAGCAACCCTAGCCTCCGACAGTTACACACTCGCCGCTCTCTATTTAGCTTGCGGCATCGATTTAGAATATTGTACTATTTTCATCCAATCCCACGTCTCGGCTCACGCAGAACTAGCATGGCTGCTCAACTGCATTACGCCGATTAACTGGCTCGAAGATATGATTCAGTTTAAAGAAAAAGCAGTTAAACAAGGAGAAAATGTTAACGCCGGCTTGTTGAATTATCCCGTATTGATGGCAGCAGATATCTTGCTTTACGATGCCGACAAAGTGCCTGTGGGAGAAGACCAAAAACAGCATTTGGAACTCACCCGCGATATTGTCATCAGATTAAACCACCAATTCGGTACACCAGAAAAACCCATTTTGAAACTGCCCGAACCGTTAATTCGGACTGAGGGCGCGAGGGTAATGAGTTTGACAGATGGTACGCGTAAAATGTCAAAATCTGACCCTTCAGAACAAAGTAGAATTAATTTGTTGGATTCGCCAGATACAATTAGCAAAAAAATCAAGCGCTGCAAAACCGATGCCGTGCGGGGCTTAACTTTCGACGATCGCGATCGCCCAGAAGCGAGAAATTTGCTAACACTTTATCTCCTGCTTTCCGGCAAATCGAAGGAAGAAGTAGCAGCGGAATGTGAAAATATGGGTTGGGGAGATTTCAAACCATTGTTGACAGAGACGACAATTAATGCCCTCAAACCTATTCAGGATAAATACAAAGAAATAATGGACGAACCGGGATATTTAGAATCTGTACTCCGTCAAGGAAGAGAACAAGCAGAAACTATTGCCAACCAAACTTTGAATAAGGTTAAAACTGCTTTTGGTTATTCTCTACCTAATTAGTCAGTAGTTATTAGTTATTGGTTATTGGTTATGGGTTATTAGTTATTGGTTACTGGTTATTGGTTATTGCAAAACTTCAAAAACAACAAATAACAAATAACAAATAACAAATAACAACTAACAAATAACAACTAACAACTGTCAACTGCCAACTGTCAACTGTCAACTGTCAACTGTCAACTAACTATGAACCGTTTTCGCACAGCCTGTACAACTCCCGGAGAATTCATAATTACCGCCGAAGTTGCCCCGCCCAAAGGTGGCGATATGGCGCACACCTTGGCAATGGCTGAACTTCTGAAAAACAGAGTGCACGCCATTAACATCACAGACGGAAGCCGCGCAGTTCTGCGAATGTGTCCCCTAGCCGTTTCCGCAATTCTATTGCAGCGGGGAATTGAGCCGATTTGTCAAGTTGCTTGTCGCGATCGCAATCAAATAGGCCTGCAAGCCGATCTCATGGGAGCGCACGCCTTAGGCATCCATAATATCTTGGCACTCACCGGCGATCCAGTCAAAGCAGGCGACCATCCAAAGGCCAAAAGTGTATTCGATTTAGAATCAGTGCGGCTGCTACAAGTCATTCAAAAAATGAACGGCGGCCTTGACTGGAATGACAAAGCTTTAACAGACGGAGTTACCGATTTATTTGTCGGTGCCGCTGTCGATCCGCAATGCCCCAGTTGGTCGGGTTTACAAAGCCGATTTGAGAAAAAAGTCGAAGCTGGAGCCCAGTTTTTTCAGAGCCAATTAATTACAGATTTTGACGTTTTAGATAAGTTTATGCAGCAAATTGCTGCTGGCTGCAACAAACCAATTTTAGCAGGAATCTTTTTGTTTAAATCAGCTAAAAATGCTGAATTTATAAAAAAATACGTACCGGGAGTTCACATACCGCAAGAGACGATCGACCGTTTGGCAAACTCCCCACAACCCTTGCAGGAAGGCATAAGAATTGCAGCCGAACAAGTCAAACTAGCGCGGCAATTGTGTCAAGGAGTGCACATGATGGCCGTCAAGCGAGAAGATTTGATTCCGCAAATATTGGATTTGGCTGGTATCGAGCCGCTGAGCTAAAATTGAGTTACTGCTAGCATTTTAAAATCCACAGGACAGTCATGGTTCGGGAGCATCTCAGTTTTGCATTTACAGCGCTGTCCCCGCGTGCTTCTACACGCGAGCGGGGACAGCACGGAAGATAAAAATGCTTCTTGCAAAACAGAGATGCTCCCCGCACGACCTCCGTCAATATGAGATTATAACTAATAACTTATATCCGGTCACGGTTCGCCCTCTTTAAAAACCAGATGCAGCCCTCCGCCAGAAGTCGCACCACAATAATAAACCCGTAGTACCAGCCATTTACTTGCAACAAAGCCGATCGCATTTCTCACTCTCAACTCACAGAATCCCGTTTGCAGCACTGAAATTCTAGGAGTGCCACTCAAATGAGTGTCACTCAAATGAGTGTCACTCGAAAATGCGACTGGGCGATCGCTCGGTGCGATCGCTACAACAGTTGTAGATGCTTGGAAACAAAGGGATTGAGATATTCAGGCTTTGTTTATTTGGTACATCAATCAAAAAAAAAGCTTCTTTATGGAAAAAATCACAAATTGATTTAGGAAATCTCTGAATAGTAACTTGTAAAAAAGTACAAAAGACAATGAATGATTAAACAATTAACCCAAAAGGCTTAGTTGCTCACCTACTAATATATAATCGTCGAAACTACGTTCAAATTAAGGACTTAAGTTATGCCGCGCCCCATAGTTCTCATACACGGTTACTCAGCTAATTCAACGGCTTTTAGTGAGTGGGAAAAAATTCTTGAAACTCACTACAAAAACAGAGAAATTATAGTCCTCCATACAGCTAGCTATAAATCTCTTACTAATGAGATAACCATCAAAGATATTGCTGAAGCATTTGACCGAGTGCTTCGCTCCTATATTGAAGATGATGAATTTGATGCCATTGTTCATTCAACTGGAATGCTAGTTATTCGCGCTTGGTTAACTACTTACGCCTATGCTGCTAATGTCAATCGTCGGAGTCGCCTCAAACACTTGATTGGATTAGCACCAGCAACTTTTGGCTCTCCTTTAGCCCATAAAGGAAGAAGTTGGTTGGGTTCGGTTATAACCGGACATAAAATACTTGGGCCTGATTTTCTCGAAGCTGGAAATCTGATTTTGGATAATCTTGAATTAGGTAGTCGTTTCACTTGGGATCTTGCTCATCTTGACTTAATTGGCTCTGCCCAAAATAAACCCAAAAATGAGCCCTACTATGGCGAAGATAACAAGACGCCTTATGTGTTTATTTTCTGTGGCAATCAGGGATATGACGGATTGAGGGGATTAGCTAATACTGCTGGATCTGATGGTACTGTGAGATGGGCAGGTTGCGCTCTTAACAGCCGCAAATTAATTCTTGATTTGACGCAAGATCCATCTCAAAATAAAGACAAGCCTGTAGAAGAACGAGGCAAACCAGACGAACATCCAGAACACCAGATTGATATTCCACTGGTGCTAATTGATGGTCACAATCACAATACAATTGTGCATAATCCTAGAAAAAATCCAGACTTTATTGAGTTGGTTCTACAAGCTTTAGATGTTTCTGATAAAGACAGTTTTGGTAGCTGGACAGCTAAGGCTCAAGCTCATATGGAGAGCATGAAAAATACAAAAGGAGAGCAATGGGAAGAATGGCAACAGTTTATTATTCGTGTTGTAGATGAGCGTCTCGATCCAGTTACAGATTGGAATGTTCAGTTTTTGATGAAGGATAAAGAGGGCAAAGAATTTTGGTTAGATGACAAGTCATATTTAGATGTTCATACCTACACTAAGGACAAAAGTTTGCGATGTTTTCATGTCAATTTAAGTAAACTGAAGCCGGAAAGCCTTTCTGAATTATGTATGAAGTTGATTGTTTCATCTGGAACTAGCCTTGTGGCGTATTACGGTTGTGGAAGTGGAAAAATTACTCTAGAGGGCGAGCCACAACAGTCAGATGGAAGATGGGATGCAGAATTGAACTTAGATCATCTTCTAAATGCAAAAGTTAAATTTTTCTGTCCTTTTACAACTACTCTTATTGAGATTCGTCTGAATCGCGAACCAATGCCAATAAACAGAGCGAAAGAAAATTCTATTTTAACTTTTGTAGAGAAGCCAAAGTAAGGTTTGTAGAGCAAGAAAGCGATGCTCTCACTTTAATCTGGTTCTTACCAAAAATATAGCGGGACTGCTATTGGTATATAGCGATTCTCAAAAATATGAGGTACGTTGTTGGGAAGAGAGCCCTATACGTTTCAGTCGTTATATAACCTGTCAGTCATACCTCACCTTTTTGAGAAAGGCTATAGGTAAGTAGACAGGAAAATTTATCGTGGAAACAAGGCAGATGGCCGAAGGGAGAACGGAAAAGGGTTTTAGTTAAGTTTACTTTTCGTTACATATTTCTATTTATTGGGGCGTTTCTACTGATGAGGGAATTGCTAGCAGCGAATTGCTGCCTGAGTTAGACTTATCTTTATGGAAGCGCTACATTTTGTTGGCGCCGCCATTGGAACCATTAAAAGAGTTTCGTAAAGGCATTAGTAGCAATGACTGATTCAAATTTGCTCGATCGCGATAATATCAAAATAGTAGAATCGCAAATTTCAGAAGTTACTGTGTACACCGATCGCGCTTTGATAACCCGCCGTGGCACAGTAGCCCTGACGGGAAACGAGTGCGAATTAACTGTAGCCTCTCTCCCCACAACCCTCGAAACCGAGTCAGTCAGGGCTACCGGTGCAGGTACAGTCGCCGTGCGATTGCTGGGAGTGCACACCGAAACTCTGTTTCACAGCGAACCTACGGGCGATCGCATCGCCGAATTAACCGCACAAATCCAAGAGTTAGAAACCCAAAAACGCGCCATAAAAGACCAAATCGCCTCCCGAAAAATTCAACTCAACTTTGTTGAAAATTTGAGCGAAAAAAGCGTCAGTTCCTTTGCTAGCAGCATTTCCAAGCAGCAGATCGGTTTGAACGAAGCCGGCGAATTGCTCAATTTTTTAGGCAGTAATTATAAAAAGTACATAAGTGCGATCGCCCAACACGAAAGACAGCAGCGAGACTTAGACAAGCAAATAGAAGCATTGCGCCAGCAGTTGCGCCAAGTACAAACTCCCTATTCCCAGCAAAGTTTTAACATCATTGTGGCGATCGAACCCAGCGGCAGCGGCAATTTTGAACTAGAAGTTTCCTATGTAGTAACGCGAGCCCGTTGGACTCCCCTGTACGACTTGCGAGTCAATACCACCAACAACCAAATCAATCTCAATTACCTAGCCGAAGTCAACCAAAACACAGGCGAAGATTGGACGGGAGTAGCGCTGACTTTATCCACAGCCAAACCCGGAATGGGAACTTTGCCACCAAAACTCCAACCCTGGTTTATCGATATTGTTCGCCCAAAACCTGCTCCAACCCCAGAATTTATGAAAGCACGACGCGTACAGACTGAGGATGCAGAAATAGGAACAGATTATATGGAATTTGAGATGGAAAACGAGCCACAATTTGCAATGATGGCTATGCGAAGTGCTGCTCCCGCACCAGAACCTATAGCAGCTCAAACGGCGACAGCAAGAGTATCTAAAGAAGGCAGCACCGTTTCATTTCAAGTCGGAGGAAATACCAATATTCCCAGCGACGGCACACCGCACAAAGTCACTATTTTCAGCGATAATTATCCCTCTAAACCTGAATACATCGCCATTCCTCATTTAGTCAGTTTCGCTTATTTGCAAGCAATTGTCACCAATCCGACGACAGGTGCAACTCTGCTGCCCGGTAAAGCCAATATCTTTCGCGACAATACTTTTGTCGGTAATGTGCAGTTAGAAAATGTTTCCCCTGGCGAAGAATTTAAGCTTAATTTAGGAATAGATGAAGGCTTAAAAATAGAGCGAGAATTAGTGGAAAGACAAGTCGATAAAAAACTGATCGGCAATCAGCGGCGCACGACTTACGCCTATCGGTTAATTTTGACCAACTTGCACCAAGTGCCTGCTAAGTTGACACTAAAAGAGCAACTTCCAGTCACTCGAAAGGAGCAAATAAAAGTGCGGTTGACTCAGACTAATCCGAAGATAGTAGCAGGTGAAATGGGACTCTTGGAATGGATAATCTCTATGCCACCGCAAGCCAAGCAAGAGTTATATTACCAGTTTGTGGTCGAACATCCTCCCGAGTTAACAGTCATCGGTTTAGATATTTAATTAGGATTTACACTCTCAAGCTGTAGCGCCAGCTACAGCTTATATCAATTATGCAAAATATTGCTAAATATCAGTTAAAAGCGAGCATTTGTACGGAAACGGCTGAGATTAATACTAATTTAAAAAAATGATGCAACACTCTTCCATAGTCTTGTAAGGGCAATCCCACGCCCGATCGCCCGATAGATATGGGGTAGGCTTTCTTGGCACTACCCCTACAAATTTTGTGAATCATTTAGGATTGCTGTAGCACTATTTTTCAGAATTGGTATTGGTTAATGAGCAAGCAGCTAATTTTTTCTCAGTACACAACTGCTGAAACAATAAATCTGCGATTGATTCATAAGCTGGGGCTGTGGGGTGTACGCCATCCCGAAAATAACTTTCTACCGTGGTTTTCGGCAATTTTGACCAGGCTGCGTGAGTGTCTATGAGTGGAATTTTCAAAGCTTTTAGCCGATCGACAAACTGGGATTTAAACCTCGGCTGATTCGCGATCGGCAGTAAATCGGAGCGATCGCAAGTATACAACACAAACAACGGAATATTCGACTCTCGCACCAAAGCCACTATTTGCTCAAATCGCTGCATATTTTCCCTAAACCGTTGCGTTTCCGGCACCGGCACACCCCCCACAGGGGAATTCGGCACAAAAACACTGGAAAATCGGGGCATAACGTATCTGTCAAACACTTCTTGAATTGCCAATAACGGTTGGCGATTCGGCATCAGGGGGTTATTTTTGAGTCCCGCGCTGGTACTTGAAGGTTGTAGCAAATCGTGAGTACCAATTTGCAAAATCACAGCATCGCTTTCAAAAGTGCCAAACTTCCGAATATATCCCAATTGATTGCCAATTCCCCAAGATCCCGCAGAAGCATTTAGCACCTGAACCTGCTTTTTGATGCCCAACAAACGCGCTGCCAACAATTCTGTAATAGTTTCTGCCTGATCCGTGCTATTATTGCCATTGAGAACCGAGTCTCCTGTCATCAAAATTCTGATAGTACCTTCAGGCTTGGCTGAATCGATTTGTTCAGACCGTTGAGAAAATTGATTGTACTGAAGTCTATTGCCAAAACGATATACAAGTTGATTTGGTGCAAATATATACCCAACCTCAGCATCAGCTTGCAGCAAAGCAGGATTTCCGAATCCCAGCAAGCGCAACGCAAGTTCTATCGCGCTCAAAGATGCGATCGCACAACCGGGCATCCAATACCTAGCTTTCACAAACCTACCTGTAATTGGTAAACTGCAAAGCCATCGGATAATCTTCTTGCTTCAAGCGTTGAATTACCAACTGCAAATCATCCTTATCCTTGGCAGAAACGCGGACTGCATCACCTTGAATCGAGCCTTGAATTTTTTTAAATTCATCTCGAATTAATTTAGTGATTTTTTTGGCAATTTCCTGATCAATCCCTTTTTTGAGTTTGATTTCTTGGCGTACTCTAGTACCACTAGCAGCTTCAATTTTGCCGTAATCAAAAATTTTCAGAGATAAATTCCGCTTAGCGGCTTTTGTTTGCAAAACAGTGTGAATGGCATCGAGAGTAAATTCGCTGTCCGTATTGACAGTAATCGATTCTGCGCCCAATTCCACGGTGGTTTTGGTATCTTTCAAGTCGTAGCGGCTTTGAATTTCCCGCACTGTTTGGTCAACGGCGTTAACTAATTCTTGCCTGTCGAACTCGCTGACAATATCAAATGAATAATTAGCAGCCATAAATTAGTAATTGGTAAATTGGTAATTGGCCCGCGCAGGTCATTGGCCCGCGCAGGGCATTGGGGAATGGGGAATGGGGAATGGGGAATGGGGAATGGGTGGTTGGTAGTTAGTAGTTCGTAGTTGGTAATTAGTCATTAATTAAGCGTCTCTCAACTAATGACAACTAACAACTAACAACTAACAACTAACAACTAACAACTAACAACTGACAACTGACAATTACCCATTAACAGCCATCAAACTGAAATAGAATAAAGAGAAAGTGCAAGTAGAACTAATCGCAAACATGAGCGATCGCCCCAGAGGCACATTCAGAATATAGAAAACCGAAAACAACAATCGGGCTACAGGAAAAGCGATTCCAGCCCAGCCCGCCGCCTCCGAATCTATTCCTGTCACAAAAGCCATCAAAGCCGCCGCTGAAAACAGCATAAACGTCTCAAACGAATTTTGGTGAGCCCAAGTTGCCCGCTGAGCGTAACCGGGCAACCTATCAAACATAGCGCGAGGTGCTGCTTGGTCATAGCCTAGCTGCAACCGAGCAAGGGCAACCACCAAAAACGGTGCGTAAACCAGCGCAGCAGCAGCAGCAACAGAATCAAGCAGAATAACCGACACAGGCAATCCCAACAGCATTATCCACCTCGCATTTCAATCAAAATAGAACAGAGTAACAACTTTGCGCTGTTCCTCCGCATCCTGGCAAGTTTTCAGCAAAGTGTGGCTTTCGTGAAAAGCAAAACAGATCAGTTGCTGACAGCGAGAAATAATCTCCTGATTGCACATGGCGCTGGCTTCCGGGAGAGACAAGCTGTCATTTTTGGGATTTTCTACCAAATGTATGACTTGTTCGAGCTGCTCGCGGGACTCCCGAGGCTGGCGGCTCATGCTTTGCGGCAAAATCACCGTCAGCAGATTAGGATCTGCTCGCATTGCCCCCCGAATTGCGGCTGAATTGGTGCCTGTAGCCCCGGATGTGATGAGCTGGTTGCCTCCCAGAACTAAGGCGTAGCTCAGCATCTCAATTAGCTGCTGGTGGGTAATAGGAACGTGGCGAGAACCCAAAAGAGCAACCCGCTTGGAGCTTGTTTGCTGGATCGCCGCAAGTTCTTGTAAAAAATCATCAACTCTGGGTAGCTCAATTGATTGACTCAAAGAATTTATTAAATTAAATAAAACTACGTTGTGGATTCTAGCAGACTAACTAGCAATTGCCACCAAAAAGAAGTTAAGAATTGCTGATTAACGGTATCTGACTAGAGGAGCGGGAGATTTGAGGAACCCAGAAGGCAGAATGTCTAAAAGCATTCGGCAGCCAGAGCAGAAGGTACGATTCAATAAAAATTGAGGATTTAAGAATTTTGAGTTTTTATTTTTTAAACCAAAAATCCTCTCTGCCTTCTTGCCTCTGCCGAATATGTTGTTCGCCCAGTTCCCGCTGCCGAATACCTTCAGATCCGGTGGCCTTGTTAATGAACTCGATCGCCCAAACCCAATGATGCCATCATGGCCTTAAGGTCAAAGTGTTCTGCCATTAGCTGAGTAACGCATTCCACCTTGATGCGTTCGTGCAGGCGCACGCTGCCAAAGGTGCTGTCGATAATTTCCACCGTGGTTAAGGTATCCAAATCAACAGATAAAACTGGAATTTCCATTTCTTCTGCTCTGCCGATTACCAAGGGAGAAGGAGGCAAGTGGCCTGTGAGAATTAAGCACTGAGTCGAGCTTTCCAGAGCCGCGAGCTGAATGTCCGTGCGATCGCCCCCGGTGACTACCGCCATATTTCTGGCTTTGCGGAAATACTTCATAGCTGAGCTAACATTCATCGCACCAATTGTCAAGGTTTCCACCATCAAATCCAAGCGGTCTCGACGGCAGAGAACATCAGCTTTCAATTGGTGGACTAATTCTTTGACGCTGACACTCCGCAGCAAAGCGCTTCTCGGCAGCATTCCCAAAACTGGAATACCGCTAGCTTCCAGAAAAGGGCGCACAGTCGCAGTTACGGATTCAAGTTTGTCGGAGGGAACATCGTTGAGCACGACGCCTATCAAGCGCGAGCCCAAGCGCCGCTTCGCTGACAGCAAATCGTCTATATAAAGATCGATCGGGCGCACTACCAGCAGCACAGAGGCATCAATGGCATCAGCGATTTGAGACAAAGACAAGTCAAACAGACTGCCTTCCTCCAAATTAGCAGGGCCTTCTAACAGCACCAAGTCTCCGCTGGGATTTTGCAAATATTGCGCCAGAGACTGGCGGTAATCTGTCTTGTCTTCTTGGCGCAAACGCTTGTGAACCGTCTCTTCGTCCAAATACAGCAGTGTTGACGGCATCTGACTTTCTGAGAGTTTAAGCGTCTCTACCGCGAACCGCACATCTTCCTCCGCCACTCCAGCTCCCTCCGAGCTGAAACAGGTTCCCAGCGGTTTGCCGTAGGCGATTGCCATTCCTTGTTCCCGGAGTGCCAGCGCCATCCCCAGGGCGATCGCGGACTTGCCGCTGTAAGCTTTTGTCGAACCGATCAGCAAATATTTAGTCAATTTGGGTACGCCTTCTCTCCTCAATTTGCACCTGTCTATTTAAATAAATTTAGTTTATTCAACAGTATTTTCGCACTGCGAGTCAATTTCGCAATATGATTATACTCGATTTTGTCACTTTTGTGCAGAGCGTTTTTTTGAGGGGAACTTTTATTCATTTGTTCGCCACCCTTTTGTTAGCTTTTTTTACATCTTTATTTTCATGTTTTTTCGATTTTCGGTTGTTAAGAACTATTTGTCAACAGCATTTAAAAATAATAATTTTATAATAAATATTTGAGTGATAAATAAACCTATCGATCAAGGCAGATGCAACGTATATAATAGACGCAGAGGCCTTTCAATATAGGAAAGCAATTTTTGCACTCTTGTCTAATGATGCAATAACTCAGTTATAGCGATTCTCAATTTCCGTAAGGTACACGGGATCCTTAATTACATGGCTTACAAACAAACCTCAAGAAACTGGGTTTTTCACAAAATGTGAGTTTTTTGGGCTAGTATTTTCGTAAAAAAGCCCGGTTTCTGCCAACACCTACGTCCAGGACTAAGGAGCGCAAATTAAATAATTTACACATATTTGTGGAATGGGCGTCCCGCCCGTCCTTTCTGAACGGGCGGGACGCCCATTCCACAAGAATAATAAAAATTGTAAGTTATTTAATTCTCATTCCTAAGTTACCAATTACGAAAAATTCAAGCGTCGATCGCTGTTGTTGAGCAAGGCTATAGTACAATACGGTTCACTTAACACTTTTTATGCCCCGGATATCCCCCTAAATCCCCCTTAAGAAGGGGGACTTTAAGAGCTTTCTTGTCCCACCCCCTACTCCCCTTGGGAAGGGGGGTTAGGGGGGATCTGTCTTAAGTGAACAGTATTGGGCTATAGTATTGCGCCTTCTGAAATACAAGGCTTGCGCATGGGAGGCGAGAAACTCGGTTTATTCGTAGATTTCTCGTTACTAAGGAATGAAAATTAAATAACTTCCACTCTTGAAAGTGGGATGGGCGGGACGCCCATCCCACCATAACAATTAAAATTGTAAGTTATTTAATTCGCGATCCTAAACACAAAATCTCGTAGAAACCGAGTTTCACTCTTGTCGCAAGCGCGTAACTCCTCAAAATAGAAATAGCGCACCAATAATATAATCTCGCCGTCCCGATGGCATTACATTATTAGCGCGCATTTTAGGGCCGCAATCAATTACAAACTTTTGGGAGCGCGGGTGCGGTGAAAATTAGTCATCCATACGCATCAGCTTGCGGTAAAACGTTTTAGAAAAATCGACGGTACGAGTCCGCTGAAAAGTTAGGAGTACCTCAATTAAACAACTGACAAACTCAGAACTTTGCATAGTCACTTCGTAGCTGAGTTCAGCATTACCGTCAAACAACACCCGACAGCGGGTCAAATCCATCGGCAGCGACGAGATATTCCAACTAGCGACAAAGGGTATATCTTCGCCGCCGTCAATTTTTCTTGCCCCCTCCAAGCTTTTGAGCTTGTAGAGGCCAATAGCGTGGGGCAAGAACTTGCGCCTGGGCTCTTGATAGAAAGGCGCGTAGACTTTCACTTCTTTGTCGTCGGCTGGTTTCAGTTGAGGAAGAGACATATTTCCGCATCCTGACAGTGGGTTGAGATCATCTGCAAAAACTAGCAGATATTCCTGGTCGATCGCAAGCAAAACTCAGTCTATTTTGGATTTGGGGATTTTAGATTTTAGATTTTAGATTTACAAGAACAGATGAATCTGCTGAAGTGGCGAGTTTGAACAGGAGTCTAAAATTTGGCGTGGCGAATGACTTAAGTCGCTGGCTGGTATCCGTTTTTGGATGAATCATCCCCAATACTCTATGCAATTCCAGTTTAGCAGTGCCGTACTCTTGGGCGATCGCGCACAAACGAGCTCCGGTCAATCGATTTTAGATTTTAGATTTTAGATTTTAGAGGCCACCCCACGGATAAATTCGGGGGAAAAGAGGATTTTCGATTTTCGATTTGGGATTGATTCCACGGATAAATCACGTGGCGGGTACCATCAATCAATTCTTGGTCAGCTTTCGACAAAAGCCCAGAAACTGGTACAGTGGATACTTATCTCTAAAATCAAAAACTATTGGTGGTTGAATCAAGTAACTTATGCAGGAGAGTTCTTGGCCGGAAAACGACACTCGCAGCGAGCTTAAGTTGGACATCCCCGATCTAGCTCAAGAAGAGCTCAAGAGTTTGACCTCGAACTCCAAGCTCGGCAAAATATTTGGCATCCCAGACATTGGCGACAGGGTGTTTGACGCGGAAACTTCATCAGAGCTCCCGGTGGCGGTGTCTGTGCCGGGATCTCCCTCTTTTCCTCAAAATCTGTACCGGGGACGGCGGGGAAAAGCCGCCGCGTTGCTGACTGCGATTTGGGGTGGCACGATCGCCCTACACTTGATTTCTTGGGGTGCGTGGGTAGTGTGGGGTTTGACGGGACTGCTGTGGATGCAAGCATTTCGAGTGTTGTTTGCCCATCCCAAGCCCGCACTGCCGCCTCTGGCCGATGAAAATCGAGAGGATTGGCCCTACGTGTCGCTGCTGGTGGCAGCGAAAAATGAGGAAGCGGTGATTGCCCGATTCGTACAATCAATCTGCAATCTAGATTACCCGATCGACCGTTACGAAGTTTGGGCGATCGACGATCGCAGCAGCGACGGCACGGCGCTAGTATTGGAACAGCTAACCAAACAGTACCCGCAGCTCAAAGTATTTAGCAGAGGAGCAAATGCCAGCGGTGGCAAGTCGGGAGCCCTGAATGAAGTTTTGCCGCTGACTCGCGGGGAATTTGTGGGAATATTTGACGCCGACGCGACGGTAACGCCGGATTTGCTGCGCCGGGTGCTGCCGGTGTTCGAGAGACAAAAGGTAGGGGCGGTGCAAGTCAGAAAGGCGATCGCCAATGCAGCAGTAAATGTGTGGACTCGCGGCCAAGAAGCAGAAATGGCTCTCGACAGTTTTTTCCAGCAGCAACGGATTGCGATCGGCGGCATTGGAGAATTGCGCGGTAACGGCCAATTCATGCGCCGCACTGCCTTAGAAAGCTGTGGCGGCTGGAACGAGGAAACCATTACCGACGACCTGGATTTGACCGTGAGGCTCCACCTAGACCAGTGGGACATTGAATTTCTGGCTTTCCCAGCCGTGTCAGAAGAAGGAGTTACCAACGCTCGCGCCCTGTGGCACCAGCGCAATCGGTGGGCAGAAGGTGGCTATCAGCGTTATCTTGACTACTGGCAGCTAATTTTGCGGAACCGGATGGGAACTGGGAAAACTTGGGATTTATTTGGATTTTGGGTATCTCAATATTTCTTGCCGACAGTAGCGCTGCCTGACTTTTTGATGTCAATTGCGCTGCGCCGGATGCCGATCGCCAGTCCCATAACTGTAATGACTCTTACCTTGTCAGTGGTGGGAATGTTTGTCGGTTTGCGCCGCACTCGCAAAGAGACTAAATTTGACATTAAAAGAGTTTTTGTCACCTTGCTGCAAACGCTGCGGGGTACTGTGTATATGTTGCACTGGCTGCTGGTAGGGATTGTGACGGCTCGGATTTCGGTGCGTCCCAAGCGGCTGAAATGGGTTAAAACTGTTCATCAAGGCACTGCTAAGTTGACAGTTGACAGTTGACAGTTGGCAGTTGAAAGTTGACAGTTGGCAGTTGAAAGTTGAAAGTTGAAAGTTGACAGTTGACAGTTGACAGTTGACAGAAGGAAGAAGTCATTAGTCATTATTTATTGGGAAGGAGTCATTAGTTATTGGGAAGGAGTTATTAGTTATTGAGGAAAAGGGATAAAATACACATGACAAGCTTAAAAGCAAGTCGTATTTGATGCTTGATTAGATTAATTTACTTGTAATCAATTGATAATTAGCTCCCAGAAATATCTGGAAACAGTATTGCCAAAACTCCGAAGAAAAAACAACTACTAACCATCTCCCTACTCTGTCCCGCCCAAGCTAGTCAAATCTTGCAATTGTCGATCGCAAAACAAAAAGTACAAAATAGCGTAATAAGTGATATAGCCTTTCTCAAAAAGATGAGGTATAATTGACAGCTTATAAACCACCCAGACGTATAGGGCCTTCTTCCCAACAACGTCCGCGAATCTTTCTGGTAACAAGTGATATGCCAGGAATACTACATAAGTAATCGGCAATATACAAAGTTGAGAATCAAAAGAGATAAAAACCATAACTTTTAATTTTTAACTTGACATAAAGCCAATTATTATCTATTAATAATGAATTGCCAAAAACGACGAATTGCTTGTTGCCAAATACCCGTCACCCGTTATTAAAAATGGATTTGTTAGAGTACCAAGCCAAATCTTTATTTCGTCAGATGGCAATTCCGATTTTGCCGTCGCAGCGGATTGACAAACCCGCCGATCTCAAAGGGCTGAAAATTCCTTACCCAGTTGTCCTGAAGTCGCAAGTGCGGGCTGGGGGACGAGGCCGGGCGGGTGGCATTAAATTTGTGGAAAATACGATCGACGCAGTTGCTGCGGCTCAAACAATTTTTAATTTGCCGATCGAGGATGAATATCCGCAAGTCCTGTTAGCAGAAGCAAAGTACAACGCTGACCAAGAATTGTACTTAGCCGTACTCCTAGACCCGATCGCCCGCCGCCCGGTACTTCTGGGCTCCAGACAAGGAGGTATGGATGTCGAAGGGTCGATCGACCAAATGCAGCAAGTTGCCGTAGATCAGGAATTTTCGCCTTTCTACGCGAGGCGTCTGATGCTGAAAATGGGATTGCAGGGAGATTTGATTCAATCTGTCAGCACTATTGTCGAGAAAATGTATCGGCTGTTTGTCCAAAAGGATTTAGATTTAGTAGAAATCAATCCTCTCGGCATCAGTCCAACAGGAGAGTTAATGGCTTTAGACGGTAAAGTCAGCGCCAACGACGATGCCTTGGGGCGGCATCCAGACTTGGCAGCACTCTCGGGTAAAAAGCTCTTCAGCGGGTTGGGAGGGGACAGCAGAAATGCCTATGGGGGCGATCGCCGGAATTCCAACTCAAAGTCGCAGCAGTCGCCGGATCAGTTTGACTCCAAACCTCAATCCCCAATCTCGAATTCCGCATCTCTGGAATTAGTGGAACTAGACGGGAATGTCGGGATTTTGTGCAACGGAGTGGGCCTGACAATGGCAACTCTGGATGCTGTAGCTCACCAACGAGGAAAACCGGCTAATTTTGTCAACCTGGGTTCTTTAGATCGTTACGATGCAGTAAATGCCCTGCGCGATCGCACCGAGTTGGGTCTGGAGTTGGTCGCTCAGGATAAAAGCGTTAAGGTGATACTTGTAAATATTTTGGACAGTGCTTCCAAGAGTGAGGAAATCATCACCGCCATAGCGGGCTATTTGGAACGAAAAGCTCGCGCCAACCGGCACATTCAAGTTGTGCTGCGCCTGGTAGAGCTCGATGCTGATGCTGTTAAAAAGCGTTTCGGACAGTTGCCCGTGCAGCTAGCTAGCACTTTAGATGAAGCTGCGGCTCAAGCTGTATCATCTGCCAAGTAGCGACAGTCGATCGGCAAAACGAGAACTCTGGACAACATATGAAAGCCTTCTGCTTTTGAAAGATCGAGTTTTAACTAGGAAAAAATGAATTTAACTCCTGAAAGCAAAGTCCTAGTACAGGGCATTACAGAATCTCCCGCCTCAACGCGCGCCGCCCTGATGATGAAGGCATACGGCACTAATGTAGTCGCCGGTGTCAGTCCCGGTAGGGGAGGGCAGGAGTTGGAGGGAATTCCTATTTTTGATTTGGTAGAAGAAGCTGTGGCGGCAGTGGGTCATGTTGACACTACGGTAATTTTGGTAGAGGCTTACTGGGTGCTGGATGCGGCTCTAGAAGCGATCGCCGCCGGAATTAGGCAAATCGCGATCGTCACTGAGGGAGTGCCTCCTCTGGATATGGTGCGCTTAGTCAGAAAGGCAGAGGCCACAGAAACTTTAGTGATCGGGCCCAACAGTCCGGGGATTATTGTCCCTGACAAACTGCTGCTGGGAACTCACCCCAAGGAATTCTACACTCCGGGTTCGATCGGGGTAATCAGCCGCAGCAGCACTTTGACTTACGAAGTTGCTCTCGAACTGACTGAGGCAGGTTTGGGACAGTCGATGGCGGTTTGTATTGGCTGCGACGCGATTGTGGGTTCTTCTTTTATGCAGTGGCTGCAACTTTTGGACGAAGATGACAGTACGGAGGCGATGGTTTTAATTGGGGAAGTTGGCGGTTGGAGCGAACAAGCTGCTGCTTCTTACATCGCTTCGGCGATCGACAAACCTGTGGTTGCTTATTTGGCAGGCCGCTACGTTCCCAAGGGCCCGTCCTTGGGCCATGCCGGCATCCTGATCAGTTCTCGGGCTGCTGCCCAGAAAGCCTTTGGTGTTACGGTAGAGAACAAAATGGCTGCCTTTGAAGAGGCGGAAATACCCGTAGCTGCTCGGCCTTCGGAGGTTCCCAAGTTGCTCAAGAAGTTGCTCAAGAAAAATTAATTGCTTCTTGGTTTGTAGTAAGGACTTTAGTCCGCGTTTTTTGGTTTGTAGTAAGGACTTTAGTCCGCGCTTCTTAGTTTGATCGTTCGGAGTTTAGTCCGCGCTTCTTAGGAACGACAATTTAATAACTTACACAAGTTTGTGGGATGGGCGTCCCGCCCGTCTTTTCGGGACGGGCGGGACGCCCATCCCACAAGAACAATAAAAACTGTAAGTT
>NZ_JAEQDD010000089.1:0-35071 GCF_020737885.1 Microcoleus sp. PH2017_34_RAT_O_A
GTCAGTTTCATGATAGATTTTAGAGACATAAGATACGCTGCACACTGAAATTATCTTTGGGTCATTATAGGATCAATCATTCTGTGGTGCTCCCTTATCTCTTTTATTGAGTCCGTGGAGGCGGACATTGTTTGTGTAGCCGCGAATTCTATTCGCCCACACTATTTTAACCCGGAATTTGGGGAGGTTCGGGGTTTGTTGGTTTCGACTTGTTTGTCGATCGCACTTCTGTAACTATCCACCACATGATTCGGCATCACATCCCCATTAGGCGCCAAAAAAGCCCACTCCTCACCCACGTGCACATATTCAGTCTTAAAGAACACCGTAAAAGGCACCAGCGTAATAGCATCCGCCAAATTTACCACTCGATAGCTGTTCGGTACAACTCGATTGTGCTCCCTCGCAAACACCGGATCGCCCACCCTCGGACTGCCATAAGTATACAACTGCACCTGCTTTTTCAACCGAGGAACATTCACCGCAATGTCGATCGCAGCCAAAGTCGCGATCGCAGCACCCAAACTGTGGCCCGATAGATAGCAAGGAACCGACGGATTCAGCTTTTTGGCAATGTCCAGCGTTTGAGTGGCAATATTGCTGTAGATGGTTGAAAAACCGGGATGAATTGTACCGTAGGACTTACTAAAAACCTTACTTTCTTTTGTAGCGTAGGCAGGTAATTTTTGCTGGAATATACTTGGTCATACACTAACTCTAAATATCAATATAGCGGTTCTCAAAAAAGTCAGGTACGTTGTTGGGCTTTAGCCCTCTTATGTGTATAATATAGTAACCGAAGTCGCATGAAAAAATTCATTTATAGTCATACCTCATCTTTCGCTCGAAAGGCTATATCAAAAAACGGGTTTTTTACCTAATCTGCTGGCTGCAATCTAATGATTTTAATAAAAAACCCAGTTTCTCACCTCGTCCTTAATTGCTACTTTCCCACTGTCAACAAAGGTTTCCCTCATAATTGAGGTTCAATTCCAGCCGATCGCAATTGAGCGCGCAATTGCTCTAATTCTTCTTGAGCGCGATCGGCCCTTTGCCGTTCTTGTTCAGCCCTTTGCCGTTCTTGTTCAGCCCTTTGCCGTTCTTGTTCAGCCCTTTGCCGTTCTTGTTCCGCCCTTTGCCGTTCTTCCTCAACTCTTTCAAAGCCAGTTAACAGCAAATTCCCTTCACTATCCCACCAGCGCAGCCAAGGTAACTCAACATTTTGATACCTTCCCTGCCAAATTCCCAATTCCACTCCTAACGGTGGAATTGGATAATGACCGCGATCGTTTGCCGGAAGTAAATGATAGCTACGGCCTACTAAATGGTAAACTTCGACACTCGCCTTAGTCACCTCATAAATCCCGTAAAATTCCGGACGGATGACATTTTCGTAAATCCAGAATTTGCCAGGTTTAGTTTCCTGTTGACCAGTTCGCAACAAAGGCGTTCTATCTCGTTCTTCTGCACCATTTCCCGACACAAATTCTAACACAATTAATGGTGCTAAAAACTCTTGCCACATCACATAAGAACGACGCACTTGACCGTCAAATGTTGGCGGGACATTTGGCACGTAAAACCAATCAGGTGCTTCCGCACCACGCTCTAGTGGCTCAGTCAATCGCCAATAAATCCCGCTATCTTGACCGATACAGTAATCAGCATCTGGATGAATGCTTTGGAGGATCGGAGTAATAGAATCAGTTAACAGAATGCTTTGGGGATGTTCTTGAAAGTTTTTCACAAAAGTGCCGTCGGATTCTGGTAGCTGAGTGTGATCCGGCCAACCTGCGGGGTTGTTTTCTACATCGAGAGAGAATTTCATGGTTTTATGTGAGTAACAGGTCTTAATCAAGAATGTCTTTAATTTTTTTCTCAAACTCCTCTTGACTTATATTACCATTTATCAAGTCATCAGTGAGAGATTTAATCGGATTTTCTGTTACTTGAGGTGGAGAGGCGATCGCCCCAATATTCGCCTCAAACAAAGCCGCCCCTTCCGGTTGAGAACTATCGAAAACTTCCTTGAGTTCCGCTGCATCCATTTGGCGGCCGCTAGCATAATAAAGGTGCGTCGCCTGTCCCACCCTCCAAGTCAGTGCAAACAGCGACGAAGCCACCGCAAAACCGCCCACAAACGGCACAAACAAACCCAAACCATACATCGATATCCAAGCCATAAACGCTACCCAAAAAGAACCCAAACCCCCGAACAGATTGCCTCCGATCGCCAGCGCATCTTGACCTTTTGGATAGCCCCATTTTGCCCCAATATCCCGCATCATTTTTAATAGCAACACGCTCGCCACCAGTAGCGTCACCGTCATACTTCCCGGCAGCGGGTTGAGTCCCAGAATTGCAACTCCAATGGCATAATCGATAATCAAGTCGCGGATTTCTTTGTTGATTTCGACAAGGTTTGGTGCGCGGGCGATCGCTTCCATTTCCGCTGAGGTTTTTGGGGAGTTTTTAGACATAATATTTCGTCTTTATGAAAATCTATAAAAACTCTTGTGGGGCAGGCAAGATGCCTGCCCTATACAGGCTTTTATGGAGAGATATATTCTAATCTAAACCCAAGACGGCAGCCACATCCTAATTTTCCATTCTATTTGTGACAAAGGCAATCCCAAATAGAGAGGCATCCAGAAAATAAAAGCACCCAAAACCATAAAAATTATTGTTACCCCCATCCCTCGGAGGCGGGTTTGTGGGCTGTGCAGCCACCTGTCAGTCCACCAAGCAAGTGCTAAAGCTGCAAACACAGAACAGCCCATATAATGATACAAAAATACGCAGCGAGTCACCTTCACCCAAGGCAGCAAATTAGCCACCCAATTAACTATTAAATACAGCGCCATCCACATTTCAGTAGTCGGCGGAAACAAAATCGGCCGCTGCTGTTCGATCGCCTCAACAGAAGCCACCCGGCGCGTTTCCCTCCACACAAAAACCCGGTGAACCAAAACTCCTATTACTAGCAGTAAAGCTAAAGTTGACAGCCACCAAAGCAAAGGATTTCCCATCGCGTGAACATCAAGAATTACCGGGTTTACACCGCTGGGTAAAGGCGGCAAAACTGGATCGGATTGTGCGTTGCTGCTAATACTTTTGTAGAAGTAGACTATCGGGCGCAGCATCAAAGGCCAACTGTACCACGCCGAACAGTAAGGATGCACGTCAGGCCCGCTTTTAATCCGCTGGTGATAAGTCAAAATTTCCGTTTGCATCTGCCAAAAGTTGGGAGTTGGATTGAGATGCAGGTGAGGAATCCAGGAGATGCTGTAAACTAAAACAGGAATCACAGCTAGACTCAAAATTACTTCTAAGAATTTGAGTTGAGTCAGTCTTTGTACGGGACTTTCGGGCGGCAGGAGAGCAGGATTTACCTCGGCACTCTGTTCTTCATCTCCTCGGTTTCCTTGGATTAAACGCACTACCCAAGCGCAGATTAAAATTAGATACGTACCGAATAGAAACCACAGCCCATTCCATTTGATAGCAGCAGAAGCACCGAAACCTATTCCTGCTAGCACCAGCCAAAGCCACCGCTTTTTGCCTTCTGATTCTACGGATTTTAAAATAAATAGTTGTCCTAAGATTCCGAACAAAACTAGATAAATGTTGTTGAGCGCGTAGCGAGATTCAACTAAAAATAAACCGTCGCAGGCGATAAAGAAAGCAGCCAGAAAAGCAAAGGTGTGGCGTCGCACTAGCTGATAAGCCAGAGCTCCGACAACTAGGGGAATAAAGGAGCCTGTGAGAGCATTTAGCCAGCGGTAATCCCAAGGGGAAAGCGTTGAGCCGGCTAGACCGTTGACGGCTGTTTTGCCGAAGGGGAGGTGAGTGCCGATCGCAATCCCGATCGCAATTATGTACTGAC
This sequence comes from Microcoleus sp. PH2017_34_RAT_O_A, assembly GCF_020737885.1. Classification (NCBI taxonomy): domain Bacteria; kingdom Bacillati; phylum Cyanobacteriota; class Cyanophyceae; order Oscillatoriales; family Microcoleaceae; genus Microcoleus; species Microcoleus sp. PH2017_34_RAT_O_A. Next base: position 3,887 of record NZ_JAEQDD010000089.1, read on the forward strand.
TTAGCGGCGGGTGAGCGTTGAAAAAAGGTGTTTTAGTCAGATAATCGTTGGCAAACTTCGCGTAATAAACCTCGTCAAATACGAAGGCGTTAAATCGCTCCAGTTCCCAAAAGCGCAGAGTCAAAGAAAATAGGAACACACCGAGCATTCCTAGACCAAAAACAAGAGTGGATCTGTTGAATTGTTTTTTGTTGAGTTGCATAAAATAACCGAAAATAGTAGATGCTAGATTTGGGGGCGATCGCTAATTTTAAAATAATCAGTTGAAAAGAGCGTAAAAATTACTATTATGACTTTTAACCTTCGCTGCTACAAACCCGATGCAGGCAATAATGCTTGTCACGTGGGGCGATCGGCGGTAGCGACTATTGTTTCACAATATGCTGCCTATGTAATTGGCACCCAGGCAGGAAAAACGCATATGACAATGTGCGATCGACTATGATACCGGTTAACAAGGTCTTGTTTAAGGCGGGTGTTTATGAATCTCAGGCTGTGGGTTTGGGGGATAGCTGTAGGTGCAAGTATCCTCCTAGGAGTTCCAGCGGTGGCGGCACCCAGTGCGATGCAAATTAGTCAAGGGGTATCGCAGCAGGGAGGGGGAAACACTGCTGCTGCGGCTGAAAAATCCTTGAAAGAAGGGCTCCAACTGTACCAGCAAGGGACGGCGGAATCTTTAAAAGGTGCGATCGCCAAGTTTGAAGAAGCATTAAAACTGTATCGAGAAGCGGGCGATCGCGGTGGAGAAGCTGTCACCCTCAACAACATCGGCAAAGTCTACTCAGATTTGGGAGAGAAACAGAAAGCGCTAGAGTATTACAGCCAGTCCCTTCCGCTGAGTCGGGCCGTAGGCGATCGCTCTCTAGAAGCTACGACCCTCAACAACATTGGCTTAGTCTACGATGATTTGGGAGAAAAACAAAAAGCACTAGAATATTTAAGCCAGTCCCTTCCCCTGAGTTGGGCAGTAGGCGATCGCGGTGGGGAAGCTACCACCCTCAACAACATCGGCGGTGTCTACTCAGATTTGGGAGAGAAGCAGAAAGCCCTAGAGTATTTGAGCCAGTCCCTTCCGCTGAGACGGGCAGTGGGCGATCGCAGTGGGGAAGCTGTCACCCTTTACAACATTGCTTATGCCAAACGCGATCAAAGCAATCTCACTGAAGCCCTCACTAATATTGAAACCTCCCTCAAAATTATTGAAAGCCTCCGCACCAAAGTTGCTGGCCCAGAACTCCGCACCTCATACTTTGCCACCGTACAAAACTATTACCAGTTCTACATTGACCTGTTAATGCAACTGCACAAAACCCAACCCAAATCTGGTTATGATACCAAAGCCTTTGAAGCCAGCGAACGTTCCCGCGCCCGCAGCCTCCTCGAACTTTTGCAAGAAGCAAACGCCGATATTCGTCAAGGTGTCGCCCCAGAATTATTGCAGCGAGAACGCAGTTTACAACAGCAACTCGATGCCCTTGAAAAACGACGAATCGAAGTTCTAAATCGCCCCAAGCACACTCCCGCCCAAGAAGCAGAATTAGAACAACAGCGGCAAACTTTAATCACACAATATCAGGACATTCAAACCCAAATCCGCACCACCAGCCCCCGGTACGCCGCCCTCACCCAACCGCAACCCCTAACTCTTTCACAGATTCAACAACAAATCCTCGACGAGAATACAATTTTACTCCAGTATTCTTTAGGAAAAGACCGCAGCTATCTCTGGGCTGTGACGAAAACCAGCATTACCAGTTATGAATTACCAAAAGCTGCCGAAATCGAGACAACTGCCAAAAACTTTCGTGCTGCTGTCACTGATCCGCGCTACCGAGACATCCCCAATCGAGTCGCTGAAGCTAACAACGCCCTCAGTCAAATTATTTTACAGCCCGTTGCTGCCCAACTCGGTCAAAAACGCCTGCTGATTGTTGGCGATGGTGTTTTGAATTATCTTCCCTTTGCCGCCCTTTCGCTCCCCGGAAAATCCGGTGAAAATGGGAATCCGCCTTTAATAGTAGACCATGAAATTGTGCTGTTGCCTTCCGCTTCCACCTTGGGAATCTTAAGACAAAACTATAGCGACAGACAACCCCCTACTCGGACTTTAGCAATTCTCGCCGATCCAGTTTTTAGCGGTAACGACGAACGAATTAAAAATTCTTCTTCTGCCACCACTGAGCAAGCGGTAGAATCAGCAAATCCCGGTTTAAGTCGCTCCCGAGGCAACAATAACGTACAGTTTGACCGTTTAAAATTCACTCGCCAAGAAGCTCAAATCATTCAAGCCTTAGTTCCTGCCAATTCTCGCACCGAATCTTTGGATTTTGCAGCCAGTCGCGCCACAGCCACCAGCCCGAATTTAAGCCAATATAAAATCATTCATTTTGCCACCCACGGTTTCGCGAATAGCACTAACCCGGAATTATCAGGAATCCTCATGTCCTTAGTAGACGAAAATGGCAAACCCTTAAACGGATTCCTGCGGCTTACGGATATTTTCAATCTCAAATTAGCAGCAGAATTAGTAGTTTTAAGTGCCTGTCAAACCGGATTGGGGCAGAACATTCAAGGCGAAGGCATGGTGGGATTGACGAGAGGATTTATGTATGCTGGGGCGAAGCGAGTGGTGGTGAGTTTGTGGAGTGTGGATGATGAAGGAACCTCGAAGTTAATGTCGAGTTTCTATCAGGGAATGCTGAAAAAAGGGTTAACGCCAGCAGCAGCTTTAAGGGCGGCGCAATTGGAAATGTTGCAGCAGAAACAGTGGCAGTCTCCCTATTATTGGGCGGCGTTTACGCTTCAGGGTGAATGGCGGTAAACAGTTGACAGTTGACAGTTGACAGTTGACAGCGGGGTTTTAAAACCCTGAATTTTGATAAAGTTGATGAAAAATCAGCATCAATTTAGTACGAAAAACCAGAGACGTAGGGTGCGTCGCCACTAATAATTCTCGCCCTCAACCAGGATGCCAGTGAGCGACGCACCCTACAATTTATAACCGGGATTAATAACGACGTAGAGTGCGTCGCCACGAATAATTCTCGCCCTCAACCAGGCTGCCAGTGAGCGACGCACCCTACAATTTATAACTGTCATCAAAGTTATCCAGTTGTGTGCATCTGCTTTGTAGTCTACAAAAGAGTTGCGTCTTCCCGATCGCATATTACCAGAAAGAATTGGTTGAAAGCCGGAACCCCTTGAGGGAGAAATTAAAATCAGACTATTCATTACTCCAATCCTCTTCCTTCTAGGTAGAGGTGGCTCTCAAACTGTCAACTGTCAACTGTCAACTGTCAACTGTTGAATCACCCTTCATCTCAAAATTAACTCCTTGGTAAAGTTCGCTCAATTGAATTTGAAATTCGATCGCACTTAATGTCATAACTTCATCAGCCGTTGTATATTCTGTTAATACCCATTTATTTTCGGAATTTTTAGCAAATTGTTCGATATAACATTTATATTGGTCGATCGTAATATATTCTCGAAGACTGGGGATCGATCGATAATACTGAAATTTATCGCCTCGATCGTAATTTTTGGTTGAATTTGACAAAACCTCAACAACCAGCACCGGATTAGTTACCGTAGTCGTACCGCTGCCCTCATAAGCAGGCTCTCCAGAAATCACCATGACATCGGGATAAGTGTAAAGGCGATATTGCGGCATCCACAAACGCACGTCACCCATATATACTCGATAGTTCGGCCTTCCCAAATTCAATTTAAAGCGGGCATAAAAATTACCTGCGATTTCATTGTGATTCGTTGTTCCACCTGTCATTGGCACTATTTCTCCATCACGGTATTCACTTTTAAACTCCGCAGTTGCCTCTAATTGCAGATATTCTTCGGGAGTGCAGTAGCGTTTTTCTGTTTGTACAACCATAATATCCTCAGAGCGACGCGCATCAAAATGAGACTAACATTATACCAAAAAAAAGCGGCTCTGCCATCGCAGAACCGCCGTAACAGAGGATGAAAAATCAAAACTTAACGGACTGCACCCTCAACAGAAGGCGATTCAATCGTCTTCATGAAGTACAGTTTCACCAACTGCCAACCGTTGGATAAATACAGAGGCAATTTTTGGAACAATTGCAAAACTTTCGGAGTTTTAGACTCAACAATCGCGGTTAATTGCTGATTGTTTTTGAGGCAAACATCCAACCGTTCATAAAATTCTGGATTGTTTACGTCGAGCATGACGGGGAAAACGCGGCCTGCTGTTTCGTTGGTTTTTTTGATCACTTCAATGTCGTATTCGCGAGCATCGAGTCCGAGCGATCGATAAAAACCACCGCGCTGGATATCATTGAGATACATTGTCGCAAATACCGACAGCAAGAAGAAACGGCACCACAGCTTAGCGCGCCAATCATTCAACATCTGAGGCTGAGCTCTCATCACCGCATCGAAGAAATCTCCGTGGCGGTTTTCATCCTGACACCAATTTTCAAAGAATCGGAAAATCGGATAAATCTGATCTTCAGGATGCGCTTTCAAGTGCTGATAAATCGTGATGTAGCGCCAATAACCGATTTTTTCGGATAAGTAAGTGGCGTAGAAAATAAACTTCGGCTTGAAGAAGGTGTAACTACGGCTCTTTGTCAAGAAACCCAAATCTAGGGACAAACCAAAATCCGACAGCGCTTTATTCAGGAATCCGGCGTGCCGCGCTTCATCGCGGGACATCAGCAAGAAACCTTCGGCGAGTACCGGATTTTTGTCCTTGAGTTTGCGTGCCAATTCTTTGTATAGCAAGAATCCGGAAAACTCAGCGGTACAAGAGCGTTCGAGGAATTCAATAAACAACTTGCGCTTTTCGCCGTCGATGTGTTCCCAGGATTGATCGAACTCGGCATCCCGCACGAAGTGGGTTTTGTTGTAGTCAACGCGGAACTCTTTGATAATTGCTTCGAGTTCGGCTTCGTTTACCGAGATGTCCATTTTGGCCATCTCGTCAAAGTCTGTTGTGTAAAATCTCGGTGTGAGAATAGTTTCTTTGGCTGGGGTTTTCGCTTCTTGCTGCTCGGCAAAAGCGGGTTTTTTGAGGGAATCTACCATATGTTTATTGGATTTTTTGCTTATAATTGCTCGCTTGTTTGAGATTTCGGGTACTGCGGGCGATCGCCCTTGTATCTCCGACCAGCGCTGTGCGGCGCACTTTGGCGCTCTCTGTGGAATTCAGGTCAAAGCTGCTGAAATTTCCACGCCCTCCAGTTTACCAAGCTCTCGACCCGGAAAGATGTTGCTGGCGTTAAGAATTGCTACGCACAATTACTTATGGGCTTTGAAACAGAAGGGATTCGGGAACAAAATTCTGCCTGTTGTCAATTTATAGGATACAGCATAAATAAATTCCCGTGTCAAGCTTTTGAAACACCCGATCGCCAACCACAAAATATATATTGAGGGAGCGCAATAGTTAAATAACCAGGCAGGACGGGCATAAAATGAGCAATTTAGGTGTTAGTTACCTTTTATGGGCAGCTTGTTTTTTCGGCCCATTCGGACTCCACCGCCTCTACAACGGCAAGATTGGCACGGGTTTGCTGTGGCTGTGTACCTTTGGGTTATTTGGGTTCGGGCAATTGTTTGACTTGCTACTTCTGCCGCAGATGGTGGACGAGCACAATGCCACTATCAGGGGCAAACTCGGGGTATCTCCCCAAGGTATACCGCTATCTTCCACCAGTGGGGCGATCGCCTCGACATACCAGAAGCCAACCCCCGAACAGTTAGGGATTAAACTCCTGAAGGCAGCTTATACAAAAAATGCAAGATTATCTGTCACTCAAGGGGTGATGGCAACCGGCGCTACTTTTGCCGAAGTGGAAGAGGCTTTCACGGCAATGCTCAAAACCGGTTATGTCAGCATCGAGAACGACCCAGTTAGTGGCGTCGTGATGTACTATTTTCACGAGCTTTAAGGAATGAGAATTAAATAACTTACAATTTTAATGATTGTGGGATGGGCGTCCCGCCCGTCCCTTATAGACGGGCGGGACGCCCATCCCACTTTTAAGAGTCTAAGTTATTAAATTTTCGTTCCTAAGCTGGAGTGGGTGCGTCAGTTGGGGGATTTGGCGTGTTGTTGGAGAAGCTAATCGCTGACGCACCCTACTACTTGTCACAGAGAAATGTAGGGTGCGTCAGTTGGCGGATTTTATGTGTTGTTCGACAAGCTAGTCGCTGACGCACCCTACTACTGGATATTGCTTGTTGTGGTTTGTCGAGCCAGCGAGGCAAAATCGGCTAGAATGTTTGTTTGTCTATACAACCAGAAAGTATTTAGCGTCATGGCAGTCCCTAAGAAGAAAACCTCCAAATCCAAGAAGAATATGCGTAAAGCCACATGGAAGCGCAAAGCTGTAGTGGCAGCTCAGAAAGCTCTGTCTCTCGGCAAATCAGTTCTGACTGGGCGTTCCAACAGCTTCGTGTATCCCGGTAATGAAGAAGAGGAGGAAGAATAAATAGATTAAAAATTAACAATTGGCATTTCTGATATTTTGCACCATTCTCGGTTAACAGGCTTTGCCGGCTGTTGGAGAACACATATATTTTCTTGTGGGGTGGCCACTTTGGGCCGCCCTAAAAGAAAGTTTGAGAATGGTGCCAGATATGAGTTAATCGTTCCTTGCCTCCGGTAAAATGAGCATGGCATCGCCAAACGAATAAAATCGGTACTGATTCTCGATCGCCTCTCGGTACAAATCCAACAGCCGAGGCCTTCCAACCATCGCGCTTAACATCATCATCAAAGTAGAGCGCGGCAAGTGAAAATTGGTAATCATCCCGTCTACAACCCGCCACTTGTAACCGGGATAAATAAACAAATTTGTCTGGCCGCAAAAAGGCTGCAAGGAAAAATCGCCAGCCGCCGCAGCTCCCTCTAAAGCTCTCACTGCTGTCGTACCCACAGCAAAGATCCGCCCGCCTCGGGCTTGAGTTTCGCGGATTTTCTCGACAGTGGAGGCCGATACTTCCACCCATTCGCCGTGCATTTTGTGAGTCGTCACGTCTGCAACCTCCACCGGGCGAAACGTTCCTACTCCCACATGGAGGGTGACAAAAGTTTTTTCGATTCCCCGCTCTTCCAAGCGGCTGAACAATTCTTCGGTGAAGTGCAACCCTGCTGTCGGAGCCGCCACCGCCCCAAGCTTTTCGGCATAAACAGTCTGGTACTGTTCCGGCGCAGCTTGGGAATTTTCGATGTAGGGGGGCAGAGGTACGTGGCCGTATTCGTCCAAAAACTTCGCCAGAGTCGCATCTCTAGGGATGTCAAACTCTAACAGCCGTCCCCCAGTTTGCTCGTCCCTGTCTATAACTGTCGCAGTCAATCGACGATCGACTGCCACAGCCTGGGGAAGGCAACAGCAAGGCCCTTCCGCAGAGTCATCACAGGAGGCGGGCTCAAACTCAATTTTGGCTCCCAACTTTAAGCGTTTCCCCGGTTTCACCAAAGCCAGCCAGCAGTTGTGCTGGCGTTCTTCCATCAACAATATCTCCACAGCCGGGCCGTTCGGTTTGTGCCCGTAGAGCCTCGCTGGCAGAACACGGGTGTTGTTAAGTACCAGCAAGTCTCCGGGTTCGAGCAAATCCGGCAAATCGTGGAAAATCCGGTGTTGGTGGCTGCTGGGAGAATCTACCACCAGCAACCGAGAACTGTCCCTCGGCACTACCGGATTTTGGGCAATGCACGAGGGCGGAAGTTCGTAGTCATAAGCGTCCAAAGACCAGTCAATCTCTGTCATCGGGTGAATTCCTGTCAAAAATCTGTCAACTCGGTAACAAATTGGGTAAAAACCCCCATCCCAAGTCGGGTGCTTTTCCCCTTGTGGTGGCGGGTATAGCCCGCGACGATAGAGGTGTAGCATCAGCTTTGCTCGAAGGATAGTTATGGAATACCTCTACTACATCGCTAATACTAGCCTCACTCTGAGAGTCGTGGATTACCTACGCACGGCTAGTCATCTTCCTTTGCAATTTATCACTGTTATTCACCAAATTGACGGCTGGGTCGTGAAGGTGAAAATGAGCCAATATTTGACTCCAGAAATGCACGGGGATTTTCGGGCTTTTATGAACGAAGTCGGGATTCCTTACGATCCTGAAATTCGCTTGCAAATGGCACTGTGGAGCTTGGAAACGGGACAGTCGCCGCTGAGCGTGATGCGCCGCTACCAGGTGGCCGTGGTTTGTCACGGAAGCCCAGACCGCAAAGAAATTGAAGCGTTTCGCCAGCAGTTTGTCAAGGGTCTGGGATATTGCCCGGAAACTTTGGCCTAGACTGGGAAGCAGATAAATTGCCTGCGATCGCAGAGTCCGAGCGGGAGAAGGCAAGAGGGGCAGAGGAGTTAACGCTTTTTCCATGTCCGTTAAAGATGAAGAAACCAATGGGCCACAGTCAAGGCAAGTTAACAATTAAAAATTACCAAGCGGTATTACTTTTTAATTTTAGCCTGTAATTTTTAATTTGACATTTCTAATCACTAAAAGCCGATCGAATGTATTCTTGCAGGGTAAGCCGGTAGTTTCCGGCAAGGGCGGATTGAGAGTTCGCTGTCGTTGGTGGTAATATTTGCTTGGTCTTTTGCCGCGAAGGCTCGCACCTGACTAAGGCGACATCGAACCGACAAGAATTATTTGCTAAATCTGGACGAGTGCTTAAAAATATTTCGGCGGTTTGCCAAAGTTTGGCTTGTTTTGCTGCACTAACAGCCAAGATTCCCCCAGCATCCCAATTTCCACGACGGCGAGTTTTCACCTCTACAAAGGCTAATGTTGGGAATTGGCGATCGCGAATTCCTGGGTTTTTTTCGCCCTCTTCATCTCTTCCGAGGGCGATGATGTCAATCTCTCCCCAGCGACAGCGGTACTGACGGTGCAGGATTTCCCAACCTTGCTGCTGTAACCACTCGGCGACTAAGTTTTCTCCCAACGTGCCGAGATCCCGAGAGTTTGTCGGTTGGGGAGAGTTGGAGGCGGCGGGAACCACCGAAGAGGAGCGCTTTCTGGTAGAATTCAATTCTGAACTGTCATTGCTGCCCATTAGCTTTAACTTATGAATTCTGGAATTCGCCAACATCGCAAAAATATTTATAATTTCTTGCTGAGTTTTGTTATTTTAGCAGTAATTGCCGCTGGGGCGATCGCGATTAATCCCGCACCTGCTTTCGCCTTGGATCGCGACAAAGAAATCCTAGTTGGCGCTGATTTTAGCGGACAAGTTTTGACTAACGACAGTTTTAATAAAGCCAATCTTCGCAACAGCAATTTTACCAATGCAGATTTAGGAGGCGTAAGTCTGTTTGGCGCCAATATGGAAGAGGCAAATTTTGAAGGCGCTAATTTAAGGGGTGCGACTTTGGATTTGGCTCGCATGATGAAAGCTAATTTAACTAATGCTATCCTTGAGGGTGCTTTTGCTTACAATACCAGACTGGAAGGAGCTGTGATTGACGGTGCTGATTTTACTGAGACTCTCCTCCGAGACGATATGATCGAAAAGCTTTGTAAAGTTGCCAAAGGTACTAATCCGGTGACTGGTAGAGAGACTCGCGAAACTCTGTTTTGTGATTATTAAAAGATATAGCGGTTCTCAGAAAGATTCGCGGACGTTGTTGGGCTTCAGCCCTCTTGGTTTCAGTGGTTATATAACCTGTCAGTCATACCTCACCTTTTTGAGACTAAAATCTTATTAGCCCCAAGGTACAGAGGTTAAATCGTAAAAATTAACTTGACGCAGCCGCTCTAATTCCTCTATCCATTCTTGTTCGGCGCACAGTTGTTGGTAATATTCTATAGCAGCATCGGTTTTTTTCCACATATCGAGGGCAATCCGGCGCCGTTTGATGCTGATGATTTGCTCGATACAGGCGATCGCCGATCGAATAACTAAAGGCGCGCGATACACATTTTTTTCCGAAAACTCGTTTAAGTGAAATAAATGCGAGATTTGATTGAGTTGAGTCGGATATTCAATAAAGCTATCTTGTAATTTTAATATTAACTCAGAAGGCGCTGCTTGTAAATAGATGTTGTGCAGTATTTCTGCATTCAAAATTAGGTGCCACAAAAATCTGTGATGAGAAAGGCTAAACTGCACGTCTCTAGCTTCTATGGCTTCTCTGACTTCTTGACGGTATTCGGGACAGTGCAAATAAATCTGCAATAATTGTGCTTCTGCTTCTTCTAACAGACTGCGGGCTGCTACTGAAAAGCCTGTTTTTGAACTTTTGCTGTCGCTGCTTGCACGCTGCTTTTTATATTGTTTGCTCGGCTTCAGCTTGTTTCTAATTAACAGTGGCATTGTCAATGCTTCGTCTTGATTCAGCCGCTGTCCCCAATCGCTGACTACTTGATTGAGCAAGTTTTCTGCTATCATCTTTGTGAGTCTAAAATCTCCTTTACTGAGGATTTCGGCGCTTTTTTGCAGATAATGTGATAACTGATTGTCGTCAGTAATATTAGTTAATAATTTAATGATTCTTTTGGTGATTTGTTGGGAAGTATCCGCTTGCTTCAAATCTTGATTGACGAGCATTTGTTGGATTTGCCAATCAAGCCACAATGGGGAATTGTCGAGCAATTCTCGATATTGTTCTGGGGAGTAGGTTTTGAGATATTCGTCGGCATCTTTGCCGTCGGGAATGTTGAGCACTCGCAGTTGTACTTCTCCTTGATAGGCGAGTTGTTCTATTTCTCCAATGGCACGCTCTGCTGCTTTGGTTCCTGCTTTGTCGGCGTCGAAGTTGAGGATAATTTGTTTAGAGTCAGTGTACCGCAATAACTGCCGCACTTGGTTTAAACTCAGGGCTGTGCCGAGGGAAGCGACGGCGTTGGAGATGCCCGCTGCTTGAAGTGCGATCGCATCAAAGTACCCCTCTACGACGATCGCGCGATCGGCTTTGCTAATGGCTGTTTTGGCTGTATCTAAGCCATATAAAGTCTTGCCTTTGTCGAATAGTTCTGTTTCGGGAGAATTGAGATATTTAGGTTGTTCGTCACCGAGAGCTCTGCCGCCGAAACCGATGACTCTGCCTTGGGTATCGCGAATGGGAATCATGATGCGGTTGCGGAAGCGATCGTAATAGCCACTTCCGCCTGATTTGCGCGGTACAATTAATCCTGCTTGCTCTACTAATTGCGCCGGATAGTTTTTTTGTTCTACTAAATAACTGTAAAGTGCTTCCCAACCTTGAGGTGCATAACCTAGTTGAAATTGTTGGATAGTTTCTTCGCTGAGCTTGCGTTCTGATTTGAGATATGCTAAGGGTTCTTCTCCTTGAGATTGCCGTAAAGCGTGTTCGTAAAATTTGGCGGTTAGTGCTGAGATTTCATAGAGTTGTTCCCGCAAAGAAATTTGGCGCTGCAATTCTTGTCGGTGTTCAGGTTCGACTGTTTTGATGGGGACTTGGTAATTTTTAGCTAATTCTAATACGACTTCGCTGAAGGAGCGTTTTTCTAATTCCATGAGGAATTTAAAGGCATTGCCTCCTGCACCGCAGCCGAAACAATAGTACATTTGTTTGGCTTGGTTGACGGTGAAACTGGGAGATTTTTCGTCGTGGAATGGACACAAGCCGACGAATTCTTTGCCGCGTTTTTTTAAGATAACTCTACCGGAAATAACATCTACTATGTCGGCTCGTTGTTTGACTTCTTCGATTGTTTCTGGGTGCAGCCTAGGAACTTGCATAGGACTATGTTAGGTGAGTTAAAATTATGTTTGTTTTGATCGATCGCACAATTGGAGTTTTTCTGTACGTAGAAACCGGGTTTTTTACGAAAATACAGAGGTTTCCGCCCGGATATTCGGTTTAAAAACCCGGTTTCTTTAAGCTTGATGCGATCGTGAAGTGTTGGCAAAGCAAGATAAGCTGTTACTACTAATTTAAACTGTATTATTCGGGACGGGCTAGAAGCCCATCCCACTCATGGTTTGATTGTTTTTTGACATACAATTTAAATGCTGCAACAGCTTACTCGCTTTATTGTAATATATTGAGACTAACTGTAAGGAGCATCGGAAATAATGCGAATTTTAATGATGGGCGGTACTAGGTTTATTGGGGTTTATCTTACTAAGATTTTAGCAGCACAAGGGCATGAAGTGGTGTTGTTTAACCGGGGCAATAAGCCTGTGCCGGTTGCGGGGGTGAAACAGATTTTGGGCGATCGCACAAATGTTGCACAATTGCAAGAACAGTTATCGGCGGTTGAGTTTGACGCGGTTTTTGACAACAACGGTCGGGAATTGAGCGATACAAAGCCTTTAGCTGAGATATTTAAGGGGCGGGTGCAGCACTTTGTTTATATGAGTTCTGCGGGGGTTTATTTGAAATCCGACCAAATGCCTCATATCGAAGGAGACGCTACGGATCCGAAAAGCCGACATTTGGGTAAGTGCGACACGGAAAATTATTTAGCCGAGTCCGGTTTGCCTTGGACTTCGATCCGCCCGACTTATATTTATGGGCCTCAAAATTATAACGATTTGGAGGCTTGGTTTTTCGATCGCATTGCGCGCGATCGCCCGATTCCGATTCCTGGTAACGGGATGCACTTCACGCAGTTGGGGCACTGTCAGGATTTGGCGATGGCGATGGCGGGGGTTTTGGGGAATGAAAGGGCGATCGGGCAAATTTATAACGTTTCGGGCGATCGATTTGTCACCTTTGATGGTTTAGCGCGCGCCTGCATTCAAGCCGCAGGCAAATCACCCGATGCTATTAAGATTGTACACTACGATCCGAAACAATTTGACTTTGGTAAAAAGAAAGCTTTCCCCATGAGATTGCAGCACTTTTTCGCCTCAGTTAATAAAGCTGTCACCGAACTTAACTGGAAACCGGAGTTTGACTTAGTTTCGGGATTGAAAGATTCATTTCAGAATGATTATGTAGTTTCGGGAAGGGACAAAGCTGAGATAAATTTTTCCGTTGACGATCAGATTTTGAAAGCCCTTTAAACTAAAATTAGACTGAGGTACCTGCGACTTCAGAAACCCGGTTTCTTCGTAGATTTATCCTGATTGTTGGCAAAAATCGTAGAAACCGGGTTTCTAGCCCATGCGTCTAAACCATGTTAAATCAAAGTAAAGTGCACAGCCTGCACTCTAACTATCTGAGGTGAAAAGAATAACATGAGATTCATCAATCCCAAAATTGACTTTGCCTTCAAGAGAATATTTGGCTCGAATCAAAATACAGATATTCTGATTAGTTTCTTAAATGCCCTGCTTTATGACGGGGAAGCCATCGTTGAAAGTTTAGAAATCATCGATCCTTCTTTAGTCCCTCCGATAGTCGGACTTAAAAACAGCTACTTAGATGTCAAAGCCAGACTAAACGACGGCACATTTGTAATTATCGAAATGCAAGTTTTGAACGTGCAGGCATTTAGCAAGCGAGTTTTGTACAATGCTGCCAAAACTTATGCACTGCAACTAACAATGGGAGAACTTTACCGACAATTGCGGCCCGTGATTGCTTTGACTATCACAGATTTTAAAATGTTTGATGATTCTCAAGATGTGATTTCGCATTTTATTTTCAAAGAAAGAACTCGCCTGTCTGATTATCCCGATAATCAGATGGAGTTAGTATTCGTAGAGTTGCCAAAATTCCAGAAAGAATTGGAGGAATTAAAAACAATCGCCGACAAGTGGATTTACTTTATTAAAACTACTGGAAGTTTGAATGAAGTACCTCAAGCAATGGCTACAGTTCCGCAAATTCAGAGAGCTTTTGAAATTGCGAATCAAGTTAGTTTGACACGAGAGGAATTTGATATGTTGCAAGAGCAAGAGTTTTTGATTCAAGATCAGGAGGGTTCTGTGGCTCTAAGCAGGGAAGAAGGCAGGGAAGAAGGCAAGAAACAAGGACAAATAGAGTTAACTATGCGTTTGCTGAATCGCCGTTTAGGTCAACTAAACCCGGATGTTCAAACCCAGATCGGCGAATTGTCGATCGACAAATTGGATGATTTAACAGAAGCCCTGTTAGATTTCTCCAACGCGGAAGATTTGACTGCTTGGTTGGAGGTTAATTCTCAATAAACTAACCACTCTTTTTTGAAGTAAAACTGTCAGAGCAAAGATGATTCGCTGACTATTTTACCACTTGTCGGCAGAATCATCTTGTAAGTTTACAGACTTTCTGCTGTAAAGCCGATCGCAAATTAGTTAAACTGAATCAGATACAAAACCTCTCCCCAAACCCCTGTTTTACTCCGAAAGGGGAGAAAAACTCGGAAATATCAGGTAAATTTCATGCTTGGAATCACACTCGGCACTCGCTACAGCATTATCCGTCACTTGGGAGGCGGCGGATTTGCTCAAACTTATTTAGCTGAAGATAAGCAGCTACCAGGTAATCACCTGTGCGTCGTCAAGCAGCTTAAACCTCAAGCAACCGATCCCGAAACTTTACAGATAGCAAGACGTTTGTTTGATACGGAAGCACAAGTTTTGTATAAGTTGGGAAATCACGATCGCATTCCGCAACTTTTTGCTTACTTTGAAGAAAATCAAGAGTTTTATCTCGTTCAAGAATTTATCGAAGGCCACGATTTAAGTCAAGAAATTACACCCCCCCAAACCCCCCCTTACCAAGGGGGGGCTGGAGTTGCCTCCCCCCCTTACCAAGGGGGGGCTGGAGTTGGCTCCCCCCCTTACCAAGGGGGGGCTGGGGGGGGTTCTTCTAGAAATGCCGGAGGTATGAAAGAAGATGAAGTGATTGCAATTTTGCAGGAACTTCTGGAAATTTTAGATTTTGTACACCAGCAAAATGTGATTCACCGCGATGTCAATCCGCGCAATATCCTGCGCCGAGATCGAGATGGTAAGTTAGTGTTAATTGACTTCGGCGCAGTCAAGGAAATTACTACTCAAATTACTAATCCTCAGCCCAAGAATAGCCTAAGTGTGAGCATCGGTACTCCCGGTTATATGCCCAGCGAACAAGCTCACGGTAATCCGAAACTCAGCAGCGATATTTATGCAGCAGGTGCGATCGCAATTCAGTTCCTTACGGGCATAAATCCGCACCAAATGCCGAAAAATCCTGATACAGAGGAAATTATTTGGCAGGATAAAGCATCGGTGAGTCCTGAATTTGCCAAGATTTTAGATCGGATGGTAAAGTACGATTTTCGGCAGCGTTATTCCAGTGCTGGTGAAACACTGGAAGCTATTAAAGAGTTGCAAAAATCTTTCAGCGGTACTGTTCCGATATTACCTCCGGTTGTTGCTGCAAAAAAGCTGCCTCAACCGCGACAAAAACTATATTTTAAAATTGGCGCAATCGCCAGTTTTATTGGTATCACTATTCTAGCATCAATTTATGGTGTCAATACTTTTAATTCTGCAAATGCAACTGACTTGCACAATCGAGGGATTACTCTTTACAATTTAAGCAAGTTTGAAGAAGCTCTAGCAGCTTACGAACGAGCCATAACTCTCCGCCCGGATTATGCGGAAGTTTGGCAGGAAAAAGCTAAAACTTTATATGAGTTGAAAAAATACAAGGAATCACAGTCAGCCTACGATAAAGCTATAGAATTAAAGCCGGAGTATTTGGAGGCTTGGACGGGACGCGGTTATGCTTTGGATAAGTTAGAACAGTCAAAGGAGGCGATCGCATCTTTTGACAACGCTTTGAAAATCCAACCAGACTATCCCGCAGCGTGGGAAGGTAGAGGCGATGCTTTGTTAGACTCGCAGCGGTATGAAGAGGCGATCGCATCCTACGAAAAAGCCGTACATTTTCAGCCAAATTTGTACCTTGCGTGGTACAATCGCGGCCAAGCTCACCAAAATTTAAAACAGTACGATCGCGCTGTAGAATCCTATCAAAAAGCAGTTGAAATTAAATTCGACAATTCTGATGCTTGGTACAATTTAGGCAATGTTTTCCTAGAATTGAACAAAAACCAAGAAGCTTTTGAAGCTTATGAAAAAGCCGTGCGGTTTCAGCCTAATTTTTATCAAGCTTGGTATAGTAAAGGCATAGCTTTGCTGAAAATGCGCCGACATGAAGAAGCGGTAGAAGCTTACGAAAAAGCTGTTAAATTAAAACCGGATTATCATCAAGCATGGTATAATTTAGGTTGGTCTTACCACGAATTACGCAAGTACGAATCAGCTATTGAGTGTTACAGTAAAGCCTTGGATTTAAATCCGAAAGAATCTCAAGGCTGGTACAATAGAGGTAATGCTCAGTACAATTTAAAGCGGTACGAAGATGCGATCGCCTCTTACAACGAAGCTGTCTATGTCAAACCGGACTATTCGGAAGCCTGGTACAGCCGCGGTAACGCCCTTGTAGCGGTGAAAAGATTCGGAGATGCGATCGCCTCTTACGACAAAGCAATTCGCTACAAGCCGGATTATGGAGCGGCTGTGGAGGCAAAAAAACGGGCCGAAAGTCAGTTAGGAAACAATCCGCAACAGCTTCAACGACAATAACAGGACTTATATCATATTAGGAATCTGCCAACCCCATGATGTAGTATTAATTTATCTCTCTTTCTTTGCAAATATTTCATGCGACGAGATTCAATCTTCTACAAAATGTTCGGGCAAGCGCCAACTTTACTGTTCGATCTACTGGCTACAACTCCAGCAAATGCTGCCAATTATCGCTTTGACTCGGTTGCAGTCAAAGAACCTAAATTTGAAATTGATGGCGTATTTTTGCCACCAGAATCTGAAGGTGCAGGCATCGTCTATTTTTGTGAAGTTCAGTTTCAAAAAGATGAACAACTTTACGAAAGGTTGTTTGGCGAATCATTTTTATATTTTTACCGCAATCGCAGTCGTTATAGCGATTGGCAAGCTGTGGTGATTTATCCATCTCGTAGCATTGAACAAAGCGATGTTTATCCTTATCGAGCTCTGCTCAACAGCAATCAAGTGCATCGGGTGTGCTTAGATGAGTTGGGGGATATTCGGGCCTTGCCTTTGGGAATTGCGCTGATGGTGTTGACGACTGTCGAAGAGGCTCAAGCACCAGCAGAAGCAAGATATTTGCTGAGCCGAATGGAGCAAGAAGTTGCCCCAGAAGCCAGCCGTGACATAATAGAACTATTGACGACTATTATGTCATACAAATTTACACAGTTAAGTCGAGCGGAGGTGGAATCGATGTTGGGAATTACACTACAGGAAACGAGGTTCTATCAAGAAGCTAAAGCGGAAGGATTGCAGCAAGGATTGCAGCAAGGATTACAGCAAGGACGACAAGCAGAAGCCTGTGCGCTGATTGTCCGACAATTGACTCGTCGGTTACAGCAGGAAATGTCTGAGGAAATGCGATCGCGCCTTGCTAATCTTCCCTTGCCGATACTCGAAGATTTGAGTGAGGCGCTGTTGGATTTTGCTACTGGGGCGGATTTGCAGGCTTGGCTGGAGGCGCAGCAGTCGGAAATATAAGAATTTTGCGAACTTGTCCGTGCGATCGCAACATTTGAATCGAGATCCACATCCAACTCAAGCAGGTATCGAAGGCATCTTGCAAAATTTTAAATACGACGATCGCTCATTTCTATTTAACGGGCGATCGTCACTTTTGTCAAGCTATATATTGTGCTGGCGTAAGTCCTGTTTTACCTAACAGCAGGACTAATTACCGTAACACGGCGGCTGTCTACCAACATCGGCCAAAAACCGCGATCGCTCAATGCTTTTACCGCCGCAGTAGCAGCGTTTTGATCCGTTGTATAAGCAACGAATAAAAAGGGACGTTGGCCGTAGGAAGCTAAGCCTACTTGCGTACCCAATGCTTGCTTGACTTGGCCGGCTAATTCCGGTTGATTGAAGTAATCTACTAACACGGCGTAACCGGGGCCGAGGGCTTGGGGATTGAACCCACTATTCCCAGTCTGGGGATTGGCGATTGGTTCTGAACCTGGTGCTGGCTGGGGGTTGTAGACTGGCAGGTTTTGGGGAAGTGCTGCTGCGGGCGATCGAACTACGTAAGCCTGCAATCCGACAACATCTTTGATGTATTTAACCCAATCGATCGCAATTTGCGAGTTACGAAACCCACCAACCCTCGTCACAGTATCATTAATGTACCGACAAACTGTATTGTCATTATTTCCGGGAAAAGAGCGTTTTGCTTTTTCTTGCTGTTCCGGTGTTCGGGTGACAATTAACAGTAGATATTCGTCGGACTTCGGTGGTTCGCAGCTTGACTGAGCTTTAGCAGAACTCGCCAAAATTGTCAATGTCAAAATTGCGATCGAAGTAGCAGAAAATAGGGGAATAGACACAATAAAATTGTACAATTCTTCCCTAAATTTTCCTAACTTCGCTGTGGATTTTTTTGCTTGTTTATTCATGCTGTCTGTAGGGAAGCGAGGGCATCGGGAATAGTTGCTGACGGGGCTTGAAATTCACCTGTAAGTACATATTCTAATCGCAGTTTCAACCAAGTGATGAATACAGGATCTGTGGAAACAATTGCTGCTGCTGGTTGAGGGCATTTTGCTTTAATTGCTGCCATTGCCGGTGCTTCTAGGAAAGCGGGTTGTTTGACCAACCAGAAATCTATTTGTTTTTCTTGTTCGTGGTAGTTGCGAGTTCTTTCTTTAAACACTTCATCAAGGGCTTCTTCTTCTAGCAAAAAGCGTTGGCTGGCTAAAACGTAGTAGTAGGTTTGCATTTTTGTCGTTGTTAGGGGTTGGTAGTTGGCGGTGAATGTCGCCTGTATCTGTGAGTTTTGTCGATTCAGTATGAATTTGCCGAGTTGTGGCAGTTCGAGAACCTTAGACTATTGTGCCGTTTACTTTACCTTATTTGTTGTCATTTTGGGTAGGTGCAGCGCCAGTTATGTCTGAAAAATGATTGGTTTGAGGGGAGTTGGGGGAGTTGGGGATTATTTTTCTGGGGGTTGATTTTTGTGGAAAATTTAGGTGACAATAGTAAATTAGATAGAGTTGCACGTTGAAGAATTACAAATTATTAAGGCAATCTTGGGCTGTCATACCGGATGAGGAGTGGTTTGCATATGGACAGTATTGCGATCGGTATTGCTTGGTGTGTCGCGTGGGGCGATCGGCGGAAACCTCAATTTGATCTAAGCGTGTTGCAGGAAATGCGACGGGCGTTGACTTCTGGGGAGGAAGTGCCGCCCCAGGTGAGGGAAATTGTCGATCGGGTCAGGGCACTAGAGAAACTTGAGTTTCCTCAAACTCTCGAAAAACTAACCGAGCTGACAGAGACACATTCGGTATTGTGGGAATCTAAAATTGGTTTAGTTTACGGCGGCGCAACCAAAATCAAGCAATATGTATTTGAAGCGGCAAAACTACCGGATATTCGTGGCGCGTCAGCTTTACTAGACAGAATTAATTTAGTCGATATTCCTGCTTTCTTTGGCGAACCCCAAAAATCTGTTTCAGTTTCCCAATGGCTAAAGGAAAACTTTCCCACTTTAGAAGCAGCTTTAGTTAAAGAATTACTTGTTTATTACAAAGGCGGCAATATCCTCGCTTTTTGTCCGGCTGCATTTGTGGACGATCTAGCTAATGCCATTGAAAAACGCTATACTTACGAGACTTTGACGGCGAATTCCTGTGCTGTTGGAGAGAAATTTAAGCTGTTAGAAATTCGCTTAGGATTGTTGCCAGATAATATTCAAGATACTTTCTGGTTAGAAAAATACCGTCAGGCAAATTCTGAATCCGATCGCGTTAAAAGAGAATTGGTCAAAGCTTGTTTTGGTTATCCCAAAAATGATTCTGAAGAAGTTGATTTTTTTCAGAATCGGAAAAGTTTTAACGAATTAACTACTAGGTTGGCGATTTTATTCAATCAGCGCCGGAGTGGAAATGATTTTCCTAATCGCCCCAGTCGTCGTTATCCGCCAATGTTTGAAACGCATCCTTATTTAAGGAGAGATGAGAGCGATCGACGATCGGCTATCGCCAGAATTAGCGATCTTCCGGGCAATCCATCACTATCTGAATCATTAGTTCGCAAGCGGATTGTAGGTCAAATAGCTAAACGAGAGGTATTTCAGGAAAATTTACCGACTTGGTTTACAAATCTAGGTCTTGATTGGCAGCCGACTGGCATTAGAATTAAAAGTTGGGTAGCAGAATTTGAGGATTACTTAAATAAGCCAGAAAATAGTCAACTAGCTAGCGACTATTATACCATCGATCCTCAGCCTGAAGAAGCCAGATCTCTCAGAGAAATTGGCAATGCTTCTCAAGGTTTTGTCGCCTATATTTATGCAGATGGCAATAATATGGGCGGCTACATTCAGCAAATTCAAACTCCACAAGAGTACAAGAAATTCAGTGAAAATATTTTCCAAGCAACTGAACAATCTGTTTATAAAGCATTAGCAGAGCATCTCAGACCTCATCTACTGAACAATTTAACCGATCCAGATAACGAAGACCGCAACGATCGCTGGATTCATCCTTTTGAGATTTTGGCGATCGGCGGCGATGATGTGATGTTGATTGTGCCAGCCGATCGAGCTTTGGCGATCGCTAAAACCATCGGCGAAGAATTTGAAAATATATTGCTACAAACAGGTGGTTATAGACTAGATAATAGCCGTCCTAGTTACGCAGCACACCGCTATTCACCAGAAAAAGCAACTCCTTCTCATTGCAAGTTAAGTATGTCAGCAGGAGTCTTAATTACAGCAGAGGATACCCCAATTTATTACGCTCAGAAGCTGACAAATCAGCTCCTCAAATCAGCTAAAAAATCTGGCAAAACATTGAAAGATGCTGGATATTTGGGAGGAACCATAGATTTTTTAGTAATGAAATCTGTCACCATGATTGCATCGAGTATTGAAGATTTTCGTAAAGAAGGTTTAACGATGAATCGAGGAGCCAAACTGAAGCTATATGCTGCACCTTATACCTTACATGAAATAGGTGGATTAATTCAATCTGTCAAAGCTTTGCAAAAAGCTGAATTTCCCAAATCGCAACTCTATCAAATTCGCAGTTTTCTAGAACGAGGAAAACAAACGACAATCCTCAATTACCGCTATTTCCGAACCAGACTGAAACAAGGCAAGGCAGAATTAAGAGCAGAATTTGAGGATGCTTGGTGCAAACCAAAAGACAAAGAAAATAAGGGAAATTTAGCTCCTTGGATGTTCGATTTAAAAGAGGGAGTTTATGAAACCATCTGGCGAGAACTTGTGGATATTTACGATTTCATTGAAGAAGATTCCGAACCAATTTCCGAAGAATTAGCAAATATGGAGGTAGACTCATGATTGTTCTCAATGAACTTTCAAATTTAGTTGAAACTTATACACTTACAGCAGTAATTGATACGGCTTTGTGCGTAGGTGCCGGCGGTTCCTCCGGTTCCCTAGCAGATAAGCCGATCGTCCGCAATTCAGAAGACAACTTGTTAATTCCCGGTTCTCAAATCAAAGGCCGCCTCCGTCACGAATGCGAGAAAATTGCGAGAGGTTTGGGGTGGGAAATTTGCGAATCTCCGAATGCCGGTAAAATGGTTGTCCGCAGAGAGAATGCACCGAATAAATTTAAGCGCAACGAATACGAAGTATTAGGATATAATGATACTTATCACTGTTTAATTAGTCAAATTTTCGGCGATCCAGTTTTGCCGTCGCGCATAATTATTGACGACTTAATTTGCACAGAAGACCCGGAAAATTTAGCTGAATTTATACGTCCGGGAGTCACAATTAATCGCCGCCGTCGCACCGCTGAAGAAAACAAACTTTACTTTTTAGAGACTTCTCCGCCGAATGTTTCACTGAAGTTTAAAGGTCAAATTCATCTGTTACCAAATTGTCCCAGTTATGCGAAACCTCTGATGTTGGCTGGTTTCAAGCACATTCACGCATTAGGTGGAAGTAAATCGGCAGGTTTGGGATGGCTGAGTTGGGAAACTTTACCGAATTTTGAAGTTACTGATGCAGATTGGGATTGTCTAGCGAAGGGAGGGGAAAATGCAGCGAATTGAACTGGAAATTAAGGTTTTGTCTCCTTTGGCGATCGCGCGCCAGAAACCGGGAGGTTCGATTAGCGAAGCTGTAGACTATATCCCCGGTACGGTGATTCGGGGTGCTGTGGCTGCTCAGATTTTGGATCTATCAAATGGGCGATCGACTGATTTGACCAAAAATGGCGGCGATTTTCAAGCTTTATTCTTGAGTGAACATCCCGCAATTTTTCAAAATGCTTATCCAGCACTGATATTTGATGGCGATCTAGTCTCTAAAGATACATTTGAAGAATATGGAGTTTTACCTGCAACAGCACTCAGTTCTAAAAATAAGCCTGGTTTCAAAGAGGAAGAGGACGATCCAGAAAGAAATGGCGTTTTTGACACTTTAATCGATCGCTTTTGTGCTGAAGGTTATGGACATCCCTACGATCCAAATTGCCCAAAAGATGGAGGGAGAGTCGATTCTGCTGGAATTACTTTTTATGGTAAATTCGACGATATGTATCACAGTCTTAAGGTCAACAAACGCCTACTAACGCGAGTTGGGATTAATCGTCGCAGGGCTACATCGGAGGAAGAAATACTTTACAGCCTGGAAGTTTTGAATGAATCTCAGGAAACCAAACAAAATCCTGTTTACTATCTAGGTGCGATTTTAGTGGAAGACGATTTAGCAGAATCTCTGCGAAATTTCATTCAGGATCGCCATCAAAATTTTCGGTTGGGCGGTTCGACTTCCAGAGGATTGGGGAAAGTTGAAATTCAGACAAAAAATCCTGTTGATGCTAAGATAGATGTGAGCGATCGCATCGATGAATTCAATCAAAGGCTAAAAGAGCGTTGGGACAAATGGGTAGTTTTTGGCAGTCCTATTAAAGAGTCACCAACAAAGCTAACTTACTTCACCCTGGACTTGCAATCTGATGCTATACTGACTGAAAACTGGCGACGTACAACTGTAATATCTGAAAAGATGTTGCACCAGTTTGCAGGGGTTGAAGCTCAAGATAAATCTTTGCGTTTGGAGGCGGCTTACAGCAGTTATGATTTTCTGTCTGGTTGGAATGCGGGCTGGGGGTTGATGAAAGATGTAGAGCTGATTACCACGAAAGGAGCGGTTTATTTGTTCAGTACAACTCAACCAGAGCTTTGGATTCAGAGATTGGGAGAGTTGGAAATGAGGGGATTGGGCGATCGAACTTCTGAAGGCTTCGGTCAAATTCAAATTTGCAACGATTTTCACCTTATATTTAGAGACAAGCCAGTATGAGTATAAGCACAGAGCAAAAAATAGAGTTAGAAGTACAAAGATCTATTCGCCAAGTAGAAGACGATCTAGTCATTTGGATTCAGGATGCTTTAGATACTTGTCAATATGGCAAGTCGGGAAAAGAAGAACTAGAGGAATCACAGTTCCGCAACTTAGTCCGCGTTGCTGACACAACTGATAGTGCAGAAGTTATTAAAAACTTTGTGCGATATCAAGTAGGAAGAGATAGAAAATGGGGAAGGGGGGAAGAATCTTTAGCGACAAGGCTGATTCAAGATATTGATGGTAACATTAAAAATAGTGCTGGAATAATTGCAGAATGTTCTCAAACTGACTTTAAACCTATTTGGCTGGAACTAATTCGCCGTTATTTAGGTTATGGCTCTCGACATCTCAAGTATTTGAAAGATGGACAAAATCTCTAACTATCTATAACAGTCTTCCATAAATTAATAGGAGATTTTGAAATGATTAAGACAGTTATATGCTCCGTGGGTATCAGCGCTGCCAGAAAAATTTCAGGAGTTAAACCGCGGGAGCTAACTAATTGGGTTAGACAGCAACAAAGTATGGAATGTGCTGCTGAAACAATATTTTCTACTTTCCGTGATATCCGTCCAGAAGGAGAAAGCTTGAAGAACGACTTATCCGCGGAAATTCATTCTCTTGTTCGGATTGGGATTACCAATCAAGATAGAATAATTTTGCTTGCTTCAAGTACGGACGACGGATATTGCTGCGCTCTTGCGGTTGAGAAATATCTAAAACATCATTGGGAGGGTATATATGCCAAAGCAGAATCAGTTCCGGGGCTTCAAGTTATAGATCCCGATCTTTTCCGAACAACAGGAGTAGTTGAATTTGTACAGCGCATTATTAAAGAAGTTAATAGCTATGAGGCAAGTAATATTATTCTGAATCCGACTGGAGGATATAAAGCACTGGTTCCTTACACAGTTTTACTGGGGATGTTGAAAGGAGTTAAGTGTGATTATATTTTTGAACAGTCAACTACAGTTATAGAATTACCTCCACTTCCTGTAGAATTTAAGCGATCGCAATTTGAAGCTTATAAAGATTTACTAGAAAAGATTGAGCGTGAGACAGCAATTACTCAAGCAGAATGGGAAAATAATGTCCCTTATTCTGAAAGAGAAGCGTTTAAGCCACTAATTGAGTTTTCCGAGGAAGGAGTAACTATTTCTGGTGTAGGTTTCTTGTTTCTTGAGGAAATGCGTAAACCTTCAGTTTTAGTCCCCTTTCTTTCTCAAAAAGCTATTAGAGATTGTTTTGATAATCTGGCACAACTAAGACAGTGTGATCCATTTGCTTTTTTGTTGAAGGCTGCTAGTTCCAAAGATGGTTTTCAACAATATGAACATATTAACGTTGGGAATGGGTTGCGCTGGCTCAAGCCTGGTAGAACAACCGATCGCTATTTAGTATCTGTGGAAGATTGGCGTATGCTGGTGTGGAGAGCAATCCGCGAAGATCAGGAGGGTCCAAAATATGCAAGTAAGGTTACAGTCGATCCTACAACTGAACGGCGATCGTATGCTCCTTTCATGCGTATGGAATTTGTGAAATAATTGATGTGTTCAGTTGGTTAAGTCTGAATTAACTTAATTACGTAGGTAAGTTTATGTTTGATACATTCAAAAATCGACTGGAAATCACAGGAACACTTACAACAGTAACGGCATTACGCATTAGTGCCGGACGTTCCACTGAGCCCATCGGCTCCGATTTACCAGTAATCAAAGATGCTTTGGGTAGACCTTTAATTCCCGGTTCAAGCTTTAAAGGTGCTCTGCGATCGCGCTTAGAGAGCTTCCTTCGAGGTATTGACCCAAATTTAGCAGAAGATCCGGCTAACTACACAACTTCAACTAGAAACAATCAAGTCAAAGCTTTCAAAGAAAAGTACAAAAATAATGACTTAAATTTAACACAAGAACTCATCGGTATAACCGACGATATTGGTAGTTTATTTGGCACTCCTTGGATGGCTAGTAAATTCCAAGTTCGCGACTTAACCGTACAACCCGATGCGTGGTTTGGACAATATCAAGAACGAGATGGTGTAGCCATTGACAGAGACACAGAAACCGCCGCAGATGGCAAACTTTACGACTACCAAGTTGTCCCCGCCGCAACACCGTTTGATTTTAAAGCAGTAGTTGAAAATGCTCACGATTGGGAATTGGGTTTATTGATGATTGGTTTGCACCAATTTGAGACAGAACAAATACCTCTCGGAGGCGGACGATCGCGCGGCTTAGGTGTGGTTAAACTAGAAATTGATAAAATGCGCTGGGTTGATGTCGAAAACCATCCCAAATTTTTGTTAGAATACTTACAAAAGTTAGTCATGGGAGATGAAACGGCTTATGAAGATGCGGCAGATTATAAAGATGAGTGGGTACAAAAGCTGATCGATCGACTGACTCCTCAACAAGCAAAATCATCTGAAACTCTAACTCAGACACAATGAGGTAAATATGGCTTTTAGCAATTATCAAGAACTCGGCGAAGTTCTTCAAAAATTTCAGATTTACTACACAGAAGTCAATTTCATCGGCGAAACTGAGTTGAGTATCCCTAGCTACTTTCTAGAAGATTTGAAAATTGTCATGGAGGATGGATTACCTGATGATTCAGAATTTACAATTTGTGAGAACTTGATTTATCCAGTTATTAAAGAAGTTTGGAAACATTATCGTACTAAGTTTGTTTTGTGGAGTCATAAATATCTCACGGATTGCGAAAACCCTGACAGGTTTCCTGAATATATTTTGGCTAAACGATCTCATTTGGGAAAAGTCGTTTTTGATAAACCTTATTTGGTATTAGTCGATGCTAAGCAAGATAGATTTCATGAAGGGTGGGTTCAATGTCTTGTTGAAATGATTGTTGCACAGCAGACTGGCGATCAAAAAAATAACACTATCTTTGGAATTGTTTCGCACGGTAAACTTTGGGAATTTGGCAAACTTGAAGGAGATCAATTTATATGCAATAGAAAATCCTATACAATTCAAGAAATCGATCGACTCTTTGCTGCCGTTAACTATGTTTTTCAGCAATGCGAAATTCAGCTAAATGAGTTAGTAGCTGCTTAATTCTAAATCATCTCTCGACCTACTAAACTATGCACAAACGATTTGTCAATCATTGTACCATTGACTTAACTCTCATTCCTGACGGGCCGATTCTGATAAAATCCGGTAAAGAAGGAGCCGATCCGACTAAACCGGATATGGAATTTGTCGAGACTTACCACGCAGGAGGCAAGTCAATTTATCTACCGGGAAGCAGTTTAAAAGGTGCTATTCGCGCTCATGCTGAGAGAATTGTCAGAACCATAGGAACAGATAGTAATCCTAATAATCCAGACATTCTCTGGGCTAACGATCCATTGAATGACAATTACGATTACTTACAGAAGAAATCATCCAGCGATATTTACAAGTTATCTTCATTTACCGATCGCATTTTCGGCAACACTTCAATTGCTAGCAGACTTAGAATAGAAGATGCTCACCCAATTGATAAGAAACAGCTTAAAATTCAAGAACGAAATGGAGTCGCGATCGATCGCGTTTTCGGTTCCGTAGCAGTCGGCCCCTTTAACTATCAAGTCTGCACCGCTGGAGAATTTCGCACCAAAATACATCTCAAAAACTTTTCGTTAGCACAATTAGGCTTAATTGGCTTAGTTTTGCGAGACTTAAATGATGGCTGGTTTGGGATTGGTTTTGCTAAATCTCGCGGTTTGGGCACAGTCATAGTTAAATATAACTCGGCTGTGGTTCAGTATCCCGGTTGTATATTAGATAAAGATAATCGCCAAATTAAACAAATAGTAAAATCCGGTCGATGGGGACACGCTTTCTTGCTGGGTGCAGGAGAGTTTTTAGAGGCTGATGAAGCCGGAAATTACGGCTTTTCTCAACCCGATCGCGAACAAACTCCAATTGCTGCTGAACCAATGGATTTAGGTTTTGGAGTGCAGCTAAAATGGCAAGGTGATGGTGAGACTGGTGTACCCAATTTATTTAAATGTGCAGTTTCTGCTTGGAGTAAGCTTTTAACAGGTGCTGTAGCATGAATACAGGTTTTGTATATGTTCGATCGCGTTTATCACCGGATGAAGTCAAAAAGTTGCTAGAAGAGTTAGCAACTGAGGAAAGTTACTATTTTGTGCGATCGCCCCACGCAGTCAGTGGCATTTGCAGGAAATTGCCCGATGAGTTTTCTCTGGGCTTTGAAGGGCAGATGTTTAATAGCGATCGCGAATTGCGCTGGAAAAAGCAGGGAAGTGTATATGAAGCGTTAATCCTGAGCCGGGTTCCAGCCGATTTAGAGGGATTTGAGGCGATCGGCGAAAATTGGGAATGCTGCGATCGCGCTGCTTACTTTCACAGCCTTGACGAACCCAAATTCCCTAAAACTTTTATCTATAAAGGAAAAAATGATGAAAAAATCGAATCTAATGATATTAGCATAGGTCAGCGATACTTTCAAGACCAAAGAACTGCCACCGTTCATTTTGTCGCCCTCACCGTCAGGAGTAAAAAATGACTAATAATCCCGTACCTAAACTCCGAGGTTCTACACCGCCACCAAGCCGCCCAGTTTCTAATAACTATGCTGGGGAAATGGGAGTACCTAAACCTTATGAATTAATTAGTTTTCCCAATGAACACCCGCCGAAAAAAGCTCCTGCCGGACATCACAAATATTTGGTCGATCGCCTGCACGGAACTTTGTTTATCACTTTGAAAGTTCAGACTACTTTGCACGTCTCTACAGGCGTAGTTGTCATGGGTAGCGACATAGGCAGCCGCGTCCCTTTAATCAAAACAATGGTTCAAAATATTGACC
This sequence comes from Microcoleus sp. PH2017_34_RAT_O_A, assembly GCF_020737885.1. NCBI lineage: Bacteria > Bacillati > Cyanobacteriota > Cyanophyceae > Oscillatoriales > Microcoleaceae > Microcoleus > Microcoleus sp. PH2017_34_RAT_O_A. Next base: position 32,017 of record NZ_JAEQDD010000089.1, read on the forward strand.
AAAAACTATCAATTCAAGGTAGTTCTCTCAAAGGCTGCATCCGATCGGCATACGAAGCCATTACTAATAGCACTTTAGCAGTAATTACATCAAGATACAAAGATAAAATTCCGTCCGATCGCCTGCCTTGTAAAAATAAACAAGAACTCTGTCCGGCAAGTCAAGTATTCGGTGCTTTAGATTGGCAAGGGCTAATTGAATTCAGCGATGCTAAATGCGAAAAAACAGGTTTTGCTACTGGATTTATGCCATCTTTATATCGTCCCCGTCCTGACCAAAGAAGAGCATATTTTAACCAAAGAGGTAATGTAGCTGGACGCAAGTTTTATTATCACACAATTAGAGCGATCGACAAAGGTCAAAATCAAGGCATTACTGTTCAGCAAGCTGCTAAAGAGTATACTTTTAAAACACAGATACAATTCAAAAATTTAACGCCAGCAGAGTTGGGAACGCTTTTGATTGTGCTGGGCCAAGATCCAAAATATGCGATCGCACTTAAGGTAGGTGGCGGAAAGCCGATCGGCATGGGAACGATGACTGTGGAGGTAACAGCAGCAAAGGTGTTGCAGAATCAGGGAGATTTGCGCGATCGCTATTCCTCCTACAATCCTCCAGAATCTGAGAGCATAACGGGCACAAAATTGCAACAGTTCATGCAGAAAAATATTCAAGCTGCTCATTCTAGCTTAGTGCAAGCAACTCAACTGCAACAACTAGCTGAAGTGTTAAAATATCCGACCGATCGCGAACCTCCAACAGGAATGTATTAAAGATGTCGAATACTGAATTAGTCACAGAATCTTTGACCGAACACCAGTGGGGAATTGCTCACGCGATCGCGCAAACTCTGGTAAAAGAACAAACCGATGTCAATGAATTGGGAAAGGCGATCGCCTATCTTCGCGCTTCAGTCAATGAGTCCAATGCGGGAGCGAGGTTTTTCAAATACTTGAAAACCTTAGTCAGTAATGGCAGACAAATCGGTCACAGCAAAAAAACATCTGACTATTACCAGAATATTGACGAAGCTTGCACCAAGTATCTTCAAAGCGAACAAACTAATCCGCAGAAAATGCTGGAAATTTTAGGTTGGTCAGCACGTCTGATGAGATATTACAGAGAAGCTGTGCCAATTGAGGAAATTGTTGCGCCAGTAGCCGAGTCAGCGCGGCAAGCGGAAATTGCTCAAGTTATGCAGTCTGAAAAGTTTGAAATTGGTCAAATCTTGGCAGCTACTGTTATTGCCGTAAAAGCAAATAAGGTAACTTATGAAATTCTGGGAACTATTAAGCTGACGGAAAAAGAACCCAAAAAAGCTAGTTCTCTCCAAGAAGGACAAGCTGTCGCAGTCAAGATTGTCGCTATCAAGGAAGATGGGAATCTCAAAAGTGTAAAATGTGTGGACTGATCTAGCCATCAAATCTACCAACTTTTACGGATTATAACAATAGTCCGGACAGTGTTTAGGTCGTAGTCTGAAACCCTCGATTTTCCGTTGGCAGCTCGCCCAATCGCCCTAAACCCCTTATTTGAGACTGGACAACCAAAAACTGTCTGCGGAAGTATTGTTACAACAGGGTTGCACATGAGTTATGAAAAGGTTTAGAATGGTTAGTGTAAGATTCTTAAAAACTTTAGTTGTTTATGGATAGCCCCCAAATGGTCAACTCTAAACTATCTCTAGCTAACTCTCAGCCGTTTATGGAGAAATACCAAAACGAATCTGACTATTACTCAGCATTGAACCGTTCCGAGTCCACTCAAAAGAAAGTCAAACAGAAGTATTGTGTAGCTTGCTATACAGTTTTCTGGGGAAATGCTGTTCCAGGCTACTTTGTCTCGTCACAAAAGTCCGAATACCGACTTGTAGCCTAACAGAAAACGGCGCAGCTTAAATAATTAGCTCCTAAAAGCAGCCCATTGTGTCAGCTAGCGTTTGCCTATAAACTAGGAACTGCCCACATGAATATATCCAGTTCCTAGTTTTAAACAAAGCCCAAGAATCTGTGATAGTTTTTCTAAGATAATACCTAAGGATGACACAAATGAATGATGTAGAAAAAAACAAAGTTTATCTGGTGACTGGTGTAGTAATAGCTATTGACGAGAGCGATGGGATATTAATAGCAGGGATGTTATCAGATAGTCCTTTTACTGCGGAAGAGCCAGAGTCAAAACAGACACAAAATTTGGTAGGCAATTTTGCATTTACCAGGCAAAAAGCCAAGTTTTTAAGAGACCGTCTTAATGAATTTTTGCAGGAATAGACAATGACAGTAATCACAAACTCAAGAGCAGAACTTCAAAGCTCAAAATCGAATCCAAAAACTTTTAAATTCTTTGAATTCCCTCCTTCTCCTCTGAAACCAAAGCAGTCATTTAAATCGCCTACTGCTCCTGTTGAAGTACAGGAATTAGTCCAGAAGTTAGCCAAGATAGATGGTGTCGCCAAAGTTAGAGCAATAGCTCCTAGAACGGAAGACATTCACTGGATTGAGTTTGAATTAGAACTATGCCCTGAAACAGAGTTGGATTATGAAACTTGGGACAAAATCCAAGACTTAGTAATTGATTGTGAATGGGATTTACGCGATAAAACTAATGAAAAATGGTACTTTGACGAAAAACTCGTGGAAAAGTTTGTCAAAATCCAAGACGGAGCGAAAGAAGTTGCTCGATCGGAAATAATAACTTTGTCAAGTCCTACAAGTTATTATAATCCAGTTAAGTCTGGCAGTAATTGGTATGTTATAGCTAGAACTTAAAACAATTAGGCGTTGCTGAATAGAGACATAATTCATCGACGATCTCGATACACACGGCAAGGGAGAATAACCGTTCATTCCTACCCAAATTTATATCTGCGATCGGCAACGCCAAAGATTAAATTACTGAACAAACTAGAAAGTAGCTGTTGATTTTTATGCCGAGCGAACAGTCCCATCGCGAACAAGCTAAGGGACTTCCAAATAAATAATCATGCCAATACTGGCTCAGGGCGGTAAAAAATATCGATAAACCATTTACCGAGATTCAAGGGTTTGTCGTTGAC
>NZ_JAEQDD010000090.1:0-21488 GCF_020737885.1 Microcoleus sp. PH2017_34_RAT_O_A
TGTAATTTGTTATCAGCAATTTATAATTATGAGTTAGCTCTAGGGGGATTAAATTGAAAATCTTTTATTATAGCATAGATTTTTTTTGCAAGAGGTCTATTATATTTATTAATTTTTTCTTCAAATTCCTTAATTCTTTTTCCCCATGAATTATATTGATTGTTCTTGTACTCGTTAATTATTTTTTCCCATAAATCATATTCATTAGAATAAATATATATCTCAGACAAACGAGCAATTAATGTTTTTGTTAAGTTGAAGTTGTGGATACTAATACATAATTCTCCCTGAGATTGAAGACCTGGCTTGGTTAGATTAGATGACCCTATGATCGAAACACCTATCTGAATGTCAGCTTTTATCTTGTTCTGATTCCGACCTAAAAAACAATAGGCTTTGATATGAAAGTTATTCTTAGGGCATATAAACTGAACAGTTTTAGTCTTAAGTTGTTTTGATTTTTGTGATTCGATAAAATTTAATATTTTTTTAATATTTTCACTGCCATTAAAAAAGTTTTTGCTGCCGATGGCAATCACAACTTTCGCATCTTCTGTTAAAGAATCATCTGAGAGAATTTGTTTTACTTTTTTTACTCCCTCCTCATCAAAAAAAGCAGAAAAAATATAAATTTCACTCCAATAAAATTGTTTGGACTCTAATAAAATGTTGATTTTCTTTTCTAAGCTTTCTTCGTAATTCCACAAAAACTGGTAATTCATCGTAAATACTTCCAATTAATTGATATAAAACTTTCAGGCAAGATGTAAACCACAATTTGATTATCTTCCCTAAAACTGCGCGATCGCACCTAATAAAGTTGACTAAAAACATAATCAGCCAACTCAATCAAAGCCGACTTCGACTCCGACGGCGGGAACCCCATCAAAGGCATAGCCGCAGACTGAGCCGACTTAGCTGATAATTCCCGCGATCGCCCTCTGCTGGTTGGATGTTTGAAAGGTTACTCATGGGCTTAACAAGGGATAGAGAGGGAAGCACATTGAGAAATTATAACTGTTGCTGTTGAGCTTGAACCAATTTTTTGAATATTTGTGGCGAGTAATTCCTGTAGGGGCAATCCCCCCGTGGTTGCCCTGATCTTTCGGGCGGGCACGGGGGCACCGCCCCTACAGCAGGGACTAGAGTTTATGGGAGTTACGCACAGCAAAGAAACCGGGTTTTTCACTTAGTTAAAGGCTGGGCGTGCAGTATTTTAGTAAAAAAACCCGGTTTCTAATCACCCGTGTTTTAGTCATATTTTAGAAATGTTCCAGCAGATATTTCTCCTGTGCGTAAACCTTTCGCAGCGACTCCAGCCCGATCGCCCCCAACATCAATTTAACCACCCCAACCAACTCTCCCCACTCCAACAATTCAACAACAGAAACCGCCTCCCGAAATTTATCCCCATAGAAATCCACCCAAAAATCCGGCGCGTATCTCTCCTTCAGACTCGCCATCCGACGCTTCCAATAACCAAAATCTAAACCAGACGGCGATTCCACTCCCACCACCGGCGGAAAGTCCGCATAACTCACAAAACGACTCATCCCTTGGGCGTGCACGTAGAGGATGTGCGCCCAGCACTCGAAGCGATATATTTGTTCTATTTTGATTTTCAGCAGCCGCGCGATCGCCTCTTTGGTAACAAACCGGCTCAATCTGTGTCTGGGGGTTGATTTTGGTCGAAAGCTTGCTAACATAGTTGATACATCCCACTTAATGGGAATTGTAAATGGTTGATAAATCCCACTTGATGGGATTTGAACTTTGATAGGCGATCGTCTTTAAGTTTTGCAGACGTTGGGGCGATCGCTTTTTACGATATAATTATAATATACTAAATCTAGTGGTCTGTCAATGGGTTTAATTAGATTGCGGGTTAGAGAATTTGCTGGTGAGAAAGGCTGGACGATCAAAGAGGTTTCTGACCGATCGGGAGTCAACTACAGCACCCTCAGCACCTATTCGCGTTCTCCAGGAATGGCAATGGTTGATTTTACTTGTCTGCTCAAGTTGGCACGTACTTTTGACGTGATGGTGGAAGATTTGGTTGAGGTTGTCAAAGAGTAGGTCGATCGCCTTTTGTAGTATAGTTATGTGACTGATATTAGTCAGGTTTCAATAGCTTATGGGCTTAATTAGATTGCGGGTTAAAGAATTTGCTGCTGAGAAAGGCTGGACGATCAAAGAGGTTTCAGAGCGATCGGGCGTAGTCTACAGTACGCTCAGAACCTATGCCCGATCGCCCGGATTAGCAACAATTGATGTGACAGCCTTGGACAAATTGGCGAGGACTTTTGATGTGATGGTCGAAGATTTGTATGAGATTGTCCAAGATTAGCCGATCGCCTTTTGGAATAAAAATATCTTATGATGGTACACCATCATTTGTCAAGTATGGGTTTAGTCAGACTAAAAGTCAGAGAATTCGCTGCTGAGAAAGGTTGGACACTAAAAGAGGTTTCAGAGCGATCGGGAGTCATCTACAGCACCGTCAGACACTACGCCCGCTGTCCGGGGGTGTCAACTATTGACTTCATTTCCATACACAAATTGGCCCGCACCTTTGATGTGATGATCGAAGATTTGGTGGAAATTGTGCAGGAATAAAAGGCATATTTACATTCAAACAAAGCGTCTGAATTACTCCAGACGCGATCGGACTTTAATCAACTCAATATTGCTCGACAGTTGCCAACATCTGATTCACAGACTCACCTCGTTGCAGGGCTTCCCAATCAGAAGTAATCGGTTGGAAAGAACAGTAGCACAGCACAATTCGCAAGTCAGTATCAAAGGAAGAAAACTGGTGAACGCTAGTAACTATCCAATCTCCATCTTTCCCGTGAGTTACTCCATTACCGGAGTCAGAGAGATTGTCGTAGTCGCGGGTTCTGTCTCCAGGCTGGGGAAGAATTGGGTTTTCTTCCCAACTCCAGTTTTCCCACAGAATATCAGTTAAACCGCCCCTCGGCATAAGCTGGCGTTCTTCCCAACCGGGAGCACTCATGGTTTCGGCTTTATAGACAATCCAGATTTTTTTTGCCATCTTTCCTCCCTTTGCTTTAATCTTGGTAATCTTGCCATGTATCCTGAAACGAGGTTTGTTCTCCATCAAACACGCAGGCCACATCAGGAGGGCTGTTGCGGCTGACTCGGATTTCTTTTAACCGCCAGTTGTATTTTTCGCCCATCTTTTCACAGAGTTCGGGGTTTGTGACATAGTGGACGTTTTCTGGTTTTGGGTTCGGTAGGCGATCGCTCCTCACTTCACAATTCCCTTACAGTTTAAAAACTACAATGTTTTGCCCTGTATGCGATCGCTCCACTTCTGCACGCAGCAGCTATGTGTTGTTTGGGTTTTGACTGGCTGTTATTTTGGGTTGCTCAGCTTGATTGACGTATTCCTCCATAAATTCAAGCAAAACATCCCTCATATTTTTACCCTCCCTAGCGACGGCTGACTTAAATCGGTTCCGCAGATCGGGTGGCATTTCTACTCTAATAGCCACAGTCTTGTTTTCATCCATACAGGCTCAAGGCTTCACAACATATATATTTTGACATTTTATGAAGTTTGTCCAAAAACCAGCGTTTTGCATACAAGCGCATTAAAGCAACTATATGCTATACTGCATACTAATGCAATAGTGCAAGCGACCTGAGTTGCTCTGGTGTCGGCGCGAATCTCGCGCGCGCCAGAGGATCGCGCGCGCCATGTACAAACTATCGATCGCCTAAAATAGATTAATTCAGGCAAAGTCAATCATAGTGAGCGAGAAGCCAGGAGCGATCGCAATGACATTAAGTACCGCAAAATGGACAATAGACCACTACCATCGGATGATCGAAACAGGTATTTTGGACGATCGCCAAGTTGAATTACTAAATGGAGTAATAGTCGAAATGGTACCGGAGGGAACGGCGCATACTTATTTTAGCGATCGTTTTGCCAATCAATTGCGAGTCGCATTATCCACCAGAGCACAAATCCGCGAAGCCAGACCAATTACTCTGCCAAATAACTCGGAACCAGAACCAGATATTGCCGTTGTCCAACTCCTAAACGATGTCTACCTACAGCATCACCCCTATCCAGAGAATATTTTTTGGCTAATTGAATATTCTGATTCTAGTTTGACTAAAGACTTAGAGGAAAAAAGCAAGATTTACGCAGCAGCAGGCATTCCAGAATATTGGGTTGTTAACTTGCGCGATCGACTATTAATCGTATTCCGCTTCCCGGAAGGCGATTTTTACCAGCAGCGAAATACTTTTCAATCTGGAACCATTGAACCCCTGGCTTTTCCCGATCTTACCATCCATGTTTCTCAACTAATGAACAGATAAGTTATTGCCAAATATCCTATAATAAGGTTTCGTTACGGCAGTTTCTCTGGTAACGAAAGCCAAGCTTTGAGTTCCTCATCCAAAACATATTTATCGCTATTCGCGAGTGCTGCGATAACTTTTAACCGAGTTTTAAGCTGTCTTAACTCTCGAATTTCTTCAATAGGAAGCGTTTTCCAATTAGCAGCCTTTTGTTCCACATCTTCCCGCGAATCTTTGATGTTATCCCAAAACCACTGTAGAATTAAGTTTACATCCAGAACTGAATCGTTGGGAACTATTCCGTATTTTGCGATCGCCCCAGCCCGCAACATCATTGAAGAAATCTTCACAGACTCCCCACTACCCGGTTTTTTCTGTTCCGCCACTTCCGCTAGTCGATCGTAAATTGTAGTTGCTACTTCTGCCCAAGTGCGATCGAATAAACCCGCATTATTTTCACCTTTTCGAGCCTTCGCAGAGGAAACATCAGCTAACAACAGCCAGTTAAAGTCTTGCGGTGCGGTGGTTTGAGCCGAAAATGTATTTTTGACCCAAGCCAGTACGGATTCAGGATTTTGTTCGAGGAGGCGATCAATATTTTCGGGGGAAATTGAGTCATAATCAAATAGGCGATCGGCATGAACTAGCAGTTTATATTTGCATTCACAATCTGACTGGCAATTTTTTTAGCAGTTCATTAACAATAATTTGAGCGATCGGACTGTTTTGAGAAAGAGTTTGCAAGCGTTTTAAAACATCAAGACTCAGATCTAAATTTTCTTTGGCTGCATCAATCGATCTTAAAGAATCTGCCGCCGTGAGAGTAAGCTCATCATCCGGTGTCTCAAGCATTTCTAGCAACAACGGAATTGCTTGTTGAGAGTCAGCATCGGAAATAATTTCGGCACAGCGCAATTGCCATTCTTGGGAACGATTACACCAACACGATTTCAGTTGTTCCCAATCAGCAGGTGTCAGTTTTTGCACTTGTTCAATAGCATATATAACAGCATGATCTGACCAATTATCCGGCGAAAATTCTTGATTTAAATATTCATCTAGCTGTGCGAAACTCATCTGAGTAATATTGTGGAAGCTGGCATCGGAATCATAATTTTTACCAGTGCAGTGCTGTCCCCGCTCGCGATCGTCGTCGTGACTTCCGGGAGATTATCCCGGTGCGTCGCTATTGAATCGTTGTCAATAGCCAAAATAGTCACAGCGACGCACCCTACTTTAATTATAAAGCATTATATTATAGAGGCTGTGTAAGTCCCGATCGTCCAATTTGTTCCTATATTTACTAAAAAAATAGCGCCTGAGTTCCCCCAGACGCATACCATAAAATCTACAAATTGTCAACCCTAACTTAACCGTTTAAGGCTTCAGCACCGCCGGAAACTTCCAGAATTTCCTGGGTAATTGCCGCTTGCCGCGCCTTGTTATAAGTCAACGTCAAACTACGGATCAAATCGCTAGCATTCTCACTAGCATTATTCATCGCCGTCATCCGTGCAGCCAACTCGCTAGCAGCAGATTCTTGCAAAGCCCGCAGCAATTGGTTGTTCAAATACAAAGGCAAAAGTGCCTCCAGAATTTGCGCCGGATCTTGCTCGAAAATCATGTCGCGTGGCAAACTCTTCATAGGTGTACCAACTTTCTCCCGCGATACTTGAAACTGTCCGCCTTGCGATGTCAAGCGGAAGATTTCATCATCTGGAGTTTCCAAACCTTGAGGATCGAGGGGTAACAAGGTTTGAATTACTGGACGCGAACTAATTAGTGACACAAACTTGGTGTAAATTAGCTCAACTCTGTCCACAGTTCCCGACAGGAACAAAGACAGCAATTCGTCAGCAATTAGCGCTGCTTCCGGTGCTGTTGGGATTTGTTCTAAGTTAGTGTAAGTAGCATCGATCGGCTGTTCGCGACGTTGGAAATACTGAGTAGCTTTGCGTCCTACTAACACGAATTTGTAGTTTAAGCCTTCAGCTTTGATTTCCTTAGCGCGATTTTCGGCGTATCTAATGATGTTACCGTTGTAGCCACCGCACAAACCCCGATCGCCCGAAACAACCAAAATTCCCACTGTTCTGACTTCGCGTTTTTTCAGCAGCGGTAAATCCTGGCTTTCAAACTTCAAGCGTTCTGCCAAACCGTACAATACTTCTGCCAAGCGATCGGCAAAAGGACGAGTAGCAGTCACCTGTTCTTGAGCGCGGCGCACCTTAGCAGCAGCCACCAAGCGCATTGCTTCTGTAATCTTTTTAGTGTTCTTGACCGACTTAATGCGATCGCGAATAGTTTTCAGATTTGCCATAACTTTCTCCTTTTTCCTTAGCTTTTATTTCTGAGTTCTTAGTTCCCAGCCATCAGTTTTTAAGTTTAGCTACGGTAGAGACACGGCATTACGCATTGGAGTCAACTTAAGACCGAAACCACCTGTCTCTCTCGTTTTTTTTCAAAGTCTCGATCCCCCTAAATCCCCCTTAAGAAGGGGGACTTTGAACGATCTTGTCCCCCCCTTATTAAGGGGGGCTAGGGGGGATCTCCGGGTTTAAAACACGCCTAAGGGGGATCTGCGACTTAACTAATGACTAATCACTGATGACGGCAGGACTAATTACGCAGAAACCAAGAAAGTTTGCTTGTATTCTGTGATGCCTTCTTTCAGCAGCTTCTCAGCTTCATCAGTCAAAGCCTTACCGCCTTGAACGATTTCGCCGTACTTCGGCTTGCTAGTCCGCAAATAGTCGCGCAAACCAAGAGTAAACTTGGTTACTTTGTCTACATCGATGTCATCCATGTAGCCGTTAATACCGGCATAGATTACAGCAACTTGTTCGTTCATCGGCAGAGGAGAACTTTGCGCCTGTTTCAACAGTTCCCGCAAGCGTTGACCGCGGGCCAATTGATTTTGAGTAGCCTTATCCAAGTCAGAAGCAAACTGAGAAAATGCTGCCAGTTCTTCAAACTGCGCCAATTCCAATTTCACCTTACCGGCTACTTTTTTCATTGCCTTAGTTTGAGCCGCAGAACCTACCCGCGATACCGAAATACCGGGGTTTACTGCTGGACGCAAACCAGAGTTGAACAAGTCAGAAGAAAGGAAGATTTGACCGTCGGTAATCGAAATTACGTTGGTTGGAATGTAAGCAGAAACGTCGCCTGCTTGGGTTTCAATGATTGGCAAAGCTGTCATGCTGCCTTCGCCCAATTCGTCGCTCAATTTAGCAGCGCGTTCTAGCAAGCGAGAGTGCAGATAGAAAACGTCTCCAGGATATGCTTCGCGACCGGGAGGACGGCGTAGCAACAAGGACATTTGGCGGTAGGCCTGTGCTTGCTTGGAAAGGTCATCATAAATGACCAAAGTGTGCTTGCCTTTGTACATGAAATACTCAGCTAAGCTGGCGCCTGTGTAAGGTGCCAAATATTGCAGGGTTGCGGGGTCGCTAGCGTTGGCTGCTACGACGATTGTGTAGGCCATCGCGCCCTTTTCTTGCAGGACGTTGACGATGTTAGCTACGGTAGAAGCTTTTTGACCGATCGCCACATACACGCAAATTACATCTTCCGATTTTTGGTTGATGATTGTGTCGATCGCGATCGCAGTTTTACCTGTTTGGCGGTCTCCAATAATCAATTCCCGCTGTCCTCTTCCCACAGGAATCATCGCATCAATAGCGGTAATCCCTGTTTGCATCGGTTCGTAAACAGAACGGCGAGAAACGATACCAGGTGCCGGAGATTCAATCAAGCGAGACTCAGTAGTTTTGATTTCGCCTTTACCGTCGATTGGACGGGCCAAAGCATCAACTACGCGGCCCAACATTGCTTCACCAACGGGGACTTCAGCAATTCTGCCAGTAGCAGTAACTGCCGAACCTTCTTGAATGCCTAGGCCTTGGCCCATCAACACTGCACCGACGTTATCTTGTTCGAGGTTCAGTGCAATACCCACAGTGCCGTCGGCAAATTCTAGCAATTCGCCGGACATAGCTTTATCCAAGCCATAAATCCGGGCAATGCCGTCGCCTACTTGCAAAACAGTACCGACGTTAGAGACTTTTACATCTTGGTCGTACTGTTCAATTTGCTGGCGAATAATGCTGCTAATTTCGTCAGGTCTGATTGCTGCCATGTCAGTTATTATTTGTCAGTTGTCAGTTGTCGGTCAGTCGATTTTAGATTTTAGATTTTAGATTTTAGATTTACTCGCAGCATTGAATCTGGGAGTTTGAACTCTTAGTCTAAAATTTTGATCTTTCCACGACTTTAAGTCTAGTGCTTGTACCCATTTTTGGGCGGGTGGATGTTTTTGGCAAGAAAGAATTGAGATTTGGCAGTAAGTATTTGGGACTAACAACTCAAAAACAGAAATTCATTGATTTCTGCCTCCTGTTTAATTCTTCCCTTATTCTTTCTTCCTTCTTCCTTCTTCCTTCTTCCTTAAATCAGGAACTCAAGCGAATTCCGAGACGGCGCAATTGTCCCCGCAGGCTAGCATCAATTACTTGAGAGCCTACTTTAATTACCACACCGCCGATTAAATCTGCGTCTATTTTTGTTTCAATTTCTACGCTACGAGCGCTGGTCATCGCCTGCACTTTCTCGCGAACAGTCTGCTGTTGAGCGTCTGAAAGTGGGACTGCCGATGTAACTTCAGCCAATACTGTTTGGTTTAGTTCTCGGAGCTTTGCCAAGTATTGTTGGCCAATCCCTTCTAAAAAAAGAATTCTTCCTTTGTCTACTAAAAGCTTCAGAAAGTTGTGCATCAAGGGGCTCATTTCTTCACCCGCTATTTGCTTAATTACAGCTTTTTTAGTATCCGCTTTGATCAGCGGATTGGCTAAAAATTGACGTAATTCTTCCGAACCTTCTAGCAGGCTAAGCAAAGAACGAATGTCTTCGCCGAACTTTTCTGAGAGATTGCTGGACTGAGCCAGTGACATCAAGGCAGATGAGTAAGGCTGTAAGACTGCTGTGCTAACGATACTCACTTTTTAGCCTCCCAGTAACGCAATGCTGCGATCGATTAAGTGGTTTTGGGCGTTGTCGTCCAAGCGAGTTTTCAACTCACCTTCCACTTTTGCTAATGCCAAAGATACAACCGTCGATCTCAGTTGGGCGATCGCTCTTTCCCGCTCCGCTTCCAACTCTTGACCTGCTGTTGCTTTCATGCGTTCAACTTCCTGCGCCGCTTGAGCTAGAATTGCTTCTTTTGCTACGATCGCATTTGCTTCAGCAGCGGAGCGAATTCGTTCCGCTTCTGCTTGAGCCTGAGTCAATTTTTGCTGTTGTTCTGCTAAAGCTGCCGCTGCATCTTTTTGGCGAGTTTCTGCATCTTTAATCGCCTCTTCAATGGCGGAGCGTCTTTCGCCTAGGATATTTCCTAAGAAGCCGCGCCCGAAGTAAAACAGCAATCCAATAACAATGCTCAGGTTAATCAGGTTGGTTTCTAAAATATCGAAATTTAAACCGAAACCACCTTCTGTGCTAGCTTCTGTGGCTAGCAATAAAACAGTCCCCATGATTCTCTTCCATAATTGCGCGTGCAGGTTGGATGAACCGATTTAAGATTTGAGAATTCACCCAAAATCTAAAACTGTTCGATCGAGCTATTTGGCCAGTGCTGTGCCCAATAGCTTTTCAAGAATTTGTCGGCTCAGAGTATCTACCTCTAGTTCTAGCGAGCGCATTGCCTCTTGTTTTTGCTGCTCAATTTCTTGGCCTGCCTTTTCTCGCGAAACTTGAGCTTCTTTTTGAGCCTCAGCTACTTTTGCCGACGCGATTTTTTTGGCATCCGCTTGAGCCGTAGCAATTACTGCCTGAGACTGTTTGCGAGTTTCTCCCAGTTTTTGGTCGTATTCCTGCGCTAATTTCTGGGCTTTTGCCAAGCGTTCCTGAGCTGACACTTGAGTGGTACGAATGTATTCGTCCCGATCGTCCAGAACCTTAGTCATGGGCTTATAGAAAACCGCATTGAGGACTACCGTCAAAACTAGGAACTGCAATGCCATAAATGGCAAAGTTGCATCAAAATCAAACACTTTTAGTTCCTCCTTGTTTTTGGGGCGGAAAGACATCCGCCCCTTTTTTGCAATCCTTCAATATTAAGCGAAGGGATTAGCAAACAGCAGCACCAATGCAATAACGAGACCGTAGATGGTCAAGGATTCCATGAATGCTAAGCTCAGCAGGAGAGTGCCGCGAATTTTGCCTTCTGCTTCCGGCTGACGCGCAATACCTTCTACTGCTTGACCTGCGGCATTACCTTGACCGATACCAGGTCCAATCGCGCCTAAACCAATAGCTAGACCGGCGGCGATAACAGAAGCAGCAGCAATTGTCGGATTCATGATAAATTTCCTTAATCTTTGTGTACAGAGTTCAAGAGAGATGTTGGGTAATTGGTCATTAGTCATTAGTCATTAGACCGCTGGCTTTTGACTGTTCGCTATTCGCCTTTACCCAATTTTAGAGAGTTAATCGTGATGTTCGTCGCCGTGTCCTTCCAATGCTTCGTGAATGTAAGCTCCTGCCAAGGTGGCAAATACCAAAGCTTGAATCGCACTGGTAAACAGACCCAACATCATTACGGGCAAAGGTACGAACAGGGGAACTAATAACACCAACACCGCCACCACTAATTCATCCGCTAAGATGTTACCAAATAAACGGAAGCTCAGGGAAAGAGGTTTGGTGAAATCTTCTAAAATCGCGATCGGTAACAAAATTGGGGTCGGTTCGATGTACTTACTAAAGTAACCCAAACCCCGCTTACTGAAACCTGCATAAAAATATGCCAAAGAAGTCAGCAATGCGAGTGCTACCGTCGTGTTGATGTCATTAGTCGGAGCAGCTAGTTCGCCCGCTGGCAACTTAATTAGCTTCCAAGGAACTAAAGCGCCCGACCAATTCGATACAAAAATAAACAGGAACAATGTGCCAATAAATGGCAGCCAAGGACGGTACTCTTTCTCGCCGAGTTGATTTCTAGCCAAGTCTCGAACGAATTCTAAGGCGTACTCCATGAAATTTTGCATTCCGCTCGGAATTCTCTGCACATTGCGAGTTGCCGCGAGGGAAGCTATCAGGAGGAGAGCAATCACAATCCAGGAGGTAATAAATACCTGTCCGTGAACTTTGAGACTGCCTATGTGCCAGTAGAAATGCTTTCCTACTTCCAACTCAGCGAGGGGAAAAGCATTAAAGGCATTTAAGACATTTAGCATTTCCATTCACAAGAAGTTCACACAGTGGAGGGTTCACCGACTGCCTGACCCATTGGCAGGGTCGGTAACAAACAGGCTTTGCAGCATATAAAAGACGATCGCGCCCTTATACGTCAGAAATCCCAAAAATATGGGCAAAATCTGTAGCTCTTTCAACTGAGTTGATACTACAATCAACCCAATAAATACAGCTAACCTATTTTTGCTCAGACTCGTTTTTTGCGGGCCGATGCGTTCAACGTCTTTAGCCAACATTCTCAAGTAAACCACACCGGCGATCGCCCCAAGCATATAATTTAGGGCAATGTTGAGTGAATAAAAAATCCACACCGAGATAAAAATTATTCCCGTGAAAGCGAGAGTGACCACAAACAACTGTTGTTGAAGTTTGTAGAAATCTTGCATAGTGTCGGTGGACTCCGGTTCGGACGAACCTGTCTGAGAGATGTCCCCCGTTTCAGCGATGGATGCGCGAGATTGATCTGACAAGGTTACTTGACTTTTAAAGCAGTCGGTGTTAGTTGACTCCCACTACAATTAATTCGGTTGAAACCGTCTTGTAGCGACAAGTGTGACAAAAGCTACAGCTCGTACACTTCAGATCGAATAATACCACGCGCAGGTAACATAACTTAAAAAAAAATGAATTTTTTGATTGGTTTCTGAGAAAAGTCTGGCTGAGTTACCGAACCCAGGTAAGCGTGCCGAACCTTTCCGAAACCAGAAGCTAGAAGGGTTTTATGCAGACAGCCGGAGATTCTCTGAATATTTATCATGTTGTCGTTGTCGAGCGACTCGGAAATCTTTTTGGTCGATCGACATAATTCTACATCTCCCACCGCCCGATCGCACCAACTCACACTTTATATCGCCTGAAGCGCACAAAATCTTTCTTACTTAGTATAAAAAAACGGGAGCTTTTTGGCGAATATAAAGATTTGTAACAAAGCCCAACATTTTGCATAAAAATCGAGTTTTGCACCAGATAGGTCAATAGAACAACAAATTTAACATCGATCTCGGTGCTTACTGTGAAAACTCAAAACCTAATTACATCAACGCTAACAGCCTTTGTGGCAGCAGCAGGTTTCAGTGGCAGCGCGATCGCCGGTACGATTCGGCACGATCGATCCGACGCCCAGTACATAAACTTCGCCAACCAAAACCAATTTGCCAGCGTCGGCCGCCTCGACATGAGATTTGCTAACAACACGTTCACCCTTTGTTCGGGAACCCTGATCAGTGCCAACTGGGTACTAACCGCAGCGCACTGTTTTGAAAACGGTCAACAAAGTCTTGCTGGTGCAGGTTTTTCAATTGGCGGGCGCAGCTATTCAATCAATTTGGGACTTCAGAACGGAGGATGGGCCAGTAGCAACCGGAACGCGAGTGCAGGCGCTGACATAGGCTTGTATCGGCTCAGCAGTTCAATCTCGAACATTAATCCCGCCACCCTGTACTCCGGTACTAACGAAGATTTGCAAGTTGGCAGCTATGTCGGGTTCGGGAATACAGGCAATGGTTTAAGTGGCGCAAATACCACAAGCTTCGGCACAAAACGAGCTGGTCAGAATACGATCGGGCTGGGAAGTCGATTGGGTTATTCCAACGGGATACTCGTGTCGGACTTCGACGATCCTCGATCGGTCGATCCCTCACAGCCATTGACTCGCCCTCTCAACCTAGAATACCAATTAGCCCGGGGCGATAGCGGTGGAGCACTGTTCATCGGCGGACTCCTGGCCGGTGTCAACTCTTTTATTACCAGCCAGAACAACCAGAGGTTGGCTGACTACGGCGATATTTCTGCTACTACTCGCGTCTCGTCGCAATACAACTGGATTCGGAATGCCATCAGCGGATTAGCTGGAACAGGAGTGCTCAATAGCTTACCCAGAACTAGCTCGACCTTTGGCCCAACTACTCTCGCCGAGGTGTTACTTGATGAATCAGAGATTATCGGTGACTTGTCGCAACCACTGGAAATAGTACAGGATACTTGGGACAACTCCGAAGCAGTACCGGAACCGACAACAGTAGTCGGCGGATTGCTTTCCTTGGGGGGTTTTATTTTAGCCCGCCGCCGCCAAAAGTTAGCTCAAAAACAAGCTTGAAGCTAGGAGTAGGTGGACGCAGTTAAACGTAAAATCCGCGGCTAGAACCTGCTAGAAGCCGGACTTATTCAATAATTCCGGCTTCTCATGCAACGAGGTGAAATTCTCGAACAGCGGGGAGAAAGTTTTTATTCTCGTGGCTCGATCGACTAAGTTTGATTAAAGCAAACCGCTGTAGCGGCTGCAAACCGCTCCACTGGGCATCGGTAACAGTCAATCCGAGCTCTTGCGCTTTTGCTGTGACGGATTCTGGTATGGTTGCAGCATCCATCCACGGGGGATTTTGGTCGATAGCCAAATCAGTTCCAGATTTCCCAGTATGTTTGATTAATACTTGGTTTAGCTGTTCTCGATATTGGAGAATTTCTGGACTTGTCAAACAAGGAAGCTCTACAAGTGTTTGGCGTTCTGCTTGAGTAAAATGATTCCAATCTTGCAACTTGAGTTTGATGCCGCAAGTATCTAATTTGAGGCGCACTTGCATTGGGATGCAGCGCAGGGCTTCTACAAAATCGGCTTCAAATTTAAAGAATGTCATAGATATAGATTTACAAACTAGATTTTTTTTATTAACCGCAGAGGGCGCAGAGAGCGCAGAGTAAGAGAAGAGAGAGAAATCTATGCAGGTTTTTTGCTTAGGTGCATCTCATTTTTGCAAATATCTTCGTAGGGGCGAAGCATTCCGGCAGACGATTTATTAGCTATCGCCAGAGATTGACTACCGGAATGCTTCGCCCTTCCCAAATTGAGATGCACCCTTTTGCTTTCTATCAATAATTGCAGAAAATCGAGTCCGCATTTATAATTAAATAATATTACATAATATTGACATGAATCCCGTAGACTACCTTCGGATTAGTTTGATAGACCGCTGCAATTTCCGCTGTCTCTATTGTATGCCGGAAGGTAGCGAGTTGGACTATGTGTTGCAGCAGCAGTTGCTAACTCACTCGGAATTGCTAACTTTGCTGCGGGAAGTTTTCATACCTGTGGGATTTACTAAGTTTCGGTTGACTGGTGGGGAACCGCTGCTGCGCCCTGGGGTGGTGGAGTTGGTTGGGGCGATCGCTTCGATGCCGGAAACGCGAGATTTGTCAATGACAACTAACGGCTTTTTGCTGGCGGGAATGGCCCAAAATCTCTACAATGCTGGTTTGCGCCGGATTAATATTAGTTTGGATTCCCTGGAACCGGAGACTTTTGATAAGATAATTGGTAGTCGCGGGCGATCGCGCTGGATGCAAGTTTGGCAGGGAATTCAAGCGGCTTATGAAGCAGGATTCGATCCGCTGAAATTGAATGTGGTGGTGATTCCCGGTGTTAACGACGGCGAAATATTGGAGTTGGCAGAATTAACAATTAACCGGAATTGGCACGTTCGATTTATTGAGTTTATGCCGATCGGGAATGGCGATTTATTTGGCGATAAAGGTTGGGTAGCATCGGCAGAATTGCGGCAACAAATTAGCGATAAATATGGTTTAGCCGAGTCGGGAGTGCGGGGAAATGGGCCGGCGGATGTGTTTCAAATTCCGGGGGCGAAGGGTACTTTGGGGTTTATTAGTCAGATGTCTGAGTGTTTTTGCGATCGGTGCAATCGGATGCGTTTGTCGGCTGACGGGTGGCTGCGGCCTTGTCTGCTGAACGAAACGGGGCAAATTGACTTGAAAACGGCTCTGCGGAATGGGGTGTCTACGGGCGAATTGCGCGATCGAGTGCAGCAGATATTGGAGATTAAACCGGAGATTAATTTCAAACAGCGAGATTCGGGAACTACTCAAGGAAATTACAGCCGCACAATGTCTCAAATCGGCGGGTGAACTAAGCGACATAGAGCGCTGAAGAAATAAAATACTTAAGGCAATACTTGAGTATAATTGTCACAGTATTCGATTCTCAACAAACTCGATGACCATCAAGCCGATTCGGTGGGTTGGCCCTGCCCGCGAAGAAATCCAATCTCTTCCTGAAGAGGCCCGAAAAGAAGCCGGTTTTTCACTTTGGACTCTCCAGCAGGGCATACAACCACCAGACTTTAAACCGATGTCGATCGTAGGTAAAGGCGTTGAAGAAATTCGGATTCGGACAGAAAATGCCTATCGGGTTTTCTATATTGCTAGATTTGAAGAAGCTATTTATGTACTCCACGCCTTCCAAAAGAAAACTCAGAAAACAGCCCAGAAAAATATCGAAGTTGGGCAGAAACGCTACCAAGAGTTGTTACAAAATCGTTTAAACTCAAGAGAACCGGAACAATGAGCGAAAATACTATTACCCAAGCAGTCGATAATATCTTTCTAGACCTCGGATTCTCATCTGAAGAAGCTGATAACTTACTAATCCGATCGCAACTAATTCTCGCCCTGACTCATCAGATTAAAGAGCGCGGTTGGACTCTCGATCAAACGGCTCAACATCTCCAACAGTCCAACGATCGAATCAAAGCTCTAACTCAAGGTAAAATAGGGCAGTTTTCCGTTGACAGTCTGATTGCAATGCTCAATAAAGTAGGTATGACTGTCAAAGTCGAAATTTGCCCCAAGGTAGCTTAGGTGAAAATTATGCAATTTGGCGCATTCTACAACTAAAACTCTCCTCCCAAAACTTGTCCAGCCGTCAAGTTCAACTGCGGAAAAGTCGGCGATATCAGCGCTTGTTCCCCTTGAAAAATCCCAACTTCGACATACTCACCTGATTCTAGTCGTAGTACCGCTACTATCTCCTCTTGAGGGTCAACAATCCAATATTCAGGGATACCCCGCGCTGCATATTGAGCTCGTTTACTAATGTAATCGCGATCGCGCCCAACTCTACCTGGACTAACAACCTCGACAACCAACTGAGGAGGTGGCATAGTTTCGGTGATGGTTAGCCTGGTTGCTGTCAGCAAGATGTGTTCGGGGCGCAAAACCACTAAGTCGGGGTAGCGGTTAGCTGCGTCGCCCTCCCGCAGGATCGGAACTTGGATTTCGCACAGGTGAAGTTTGATACACCGCCAAGGGATGCCAGTATTAACAAGCACTAAAAACAGATAGCTGACAATGGCGTTGTTGGGTTCGGATTCTGGCGGCAATGTTACTAAGTCTCCGTTAATTAGTTCATAGCGGTTGTCGGTGTCGTCCTCGTAGGCGAGGTATTCTTCAAAGGTAAGTTTTGACTGGTGGACTTGTATCATCTTTTGCCTTCCAGGATTGCTAAAGTTTTTAAGGCCATGCTTAAGTATAATTGTGACATTATTCGATTCTAACTCAAGGTAAAATTGAGCTATTTTCCGTATCTTCATTTCCTGTCAAATTAATCGGGCCAAAATCATCAGGAACCTCATCAAAAGATTGAATCTGCAATAGGCGCATCATCAGTTTCCACTGACGGGGTGTTGGTTTTGCTTCCGTTTCACCCGAAATCCAACGCTGGTAAGTACGCAGCGGAATCCCGCAATGCACGGCAAATTCAGCCTGAGATAGCTTTGTTCGCTCAATTCTCAAAGCCTCGATCGGCGATGCGCTCTCTTGTGGTCTTGTATCTTTTTTCGTCAAATATTGGCGCGTCATATTGACGTATTCTCCGAAATAACTCTATCATATCGGGTACGCCTTGGCGCAGTGCTCGAATCACTACACCAAAGCGATTCCCCCAATGTTGTCAACTCAACACTCGGAGTAATATCAATAATGCCAAAAAAACCAACTTGGTTGCGTTATGACCCAGATGAGGATATTTCCCGTCACGCAGCCGCCGATGATGAATGCTGCTACGAAATGGAGGCTAAATATGGATGGACACTCAAGAGGATAGAAAAACTTCAGGGTGACACCTTGAGGGCCGATTGCGTGTTCGAGGGTAAGACAGAATTTCCTCAGCCGTTTCACGAACAGGAAGATGACGACGATGCGTAAATACATTGTTTTTAGAGCCGAAGGGCGGCAACCGGGATGGGAAGATAGAATGCTATCTCACACTCATTCTCTGACTCGCATTCTTGCTGAATACTTTGATTCGTCCGATCGCCCGATCCCGCAACCAGGATACAGGCCAACTGAGTTTGTCAGGGTTGAAGCCGAACACGAACCAAATTTCCACGGTTGGAGTACCCATTACAAAACCGGAGATTGGGAAGTTGCGAGAGTGGAAACCTACACCTCTGATACTGAAGGTAGTTCGAGCGAATTCGGCACTGAAGGTAGTTCGAGCGAATTCGGCATGGTAGTTATCTGCTATTGTCGCTACAATCCGATCGGCTCACAGCTCAAACCAATGCCCGATCGCGAGGTGTCGATAGATAGTTTCGGTGGAGACAGGGTAGCCTACGAAACTTGGTTAGAATCTCAAAAAGATCGGCAACCTGCTGAAGTATAGTTAGGTAAATAGAAGAGCGATCGCTCACTCTTTGATTGACCAATTTCAGTCAAGGAATCTCGCCCTTCCACCAACCAATCTAACTGAAGGGCGATGATTGATTTTCAATTTGGGATTGGCGATTCGGTATGTCGGGCGATCGCTACGCACCTGATGGTGCTAACTAACAGTAGATACATTATTTCTGCGCTACAGCATACAAAACATTTACATCTAGTGCAGAAACTTCATTTGTCCGCAGAAATTGCAGATTTACTTGTCGCACGCGTTCCCTGGTAGCTGGATCGAGTTGGTCGATCGTACCCCGGAATCCTGCACCTAAAACTATTGTCCACCAATCCTCTGGAGAAGTCAGTTGGTGAGTGCCAACTTCTTCAAAAACTTTTACGTTTGTTGCACCACCTGATTCTAGTAGTGCTTGCAGCGAAGCAGAATTATTAATCCGATCCCACGGCGTAAATTTCCGATATAAATCTGGTCGTTCAGCCTCAATTGTACTCCAAAACATTTGATTGGCAGGTTCAAATACCTTTTCCCCCCAAGAGGTAATTGCGAGTTTCCCGCCTGGGCGAAGCATACGCCAAAGTTCTTGAACTGCTGCTAGCATATCTGGAACAAAGAAAATCCCGAAAACACAAACAATTGCATCAAAACTGGCCCTGGGGAAACCTAGATTTTCAAAATCGCCATATCGAAACTCAATATTTTCAAGCCCTTGTTGTTGTGACTTGTGACGTGCCAGTGCTAGAAGTGATTCGGCCAAATCTATTCCCAACACTTGTCCGTTAGCGCCTGCACATATGCCTGCTGGAATCGCAGAAGCGCCACTTCCGCAACAAACATCCAAAATGCGATCGCCCGGACGCAGCGAGAGTCGATCGATTGTTTGCTGTCCAAAGCGATTCCAGAAAGATAAAGCTGGAGCGTCAAAGCGATCGGATGCTGCATTAAAAACATTTTCTATTTTGGCGATCGTCTCTTGTTTGTTAAGCATTGATTAAACTGCTCCTTATTTTCAAGACTTGATTCTGTTTTCAGGATTTAATATATGTTGTCACATTCTGATAAGCTGTCGCGCATTTAAATTGCATATTCGGGACGCTGCTCAGAGCAACGTCCCACAATACTTTGATTATTTCTTGACATACATTTTAAATACAGAACAGCTTAGTAAACCAATTCTAGCATAACTTATTTTAGGAATGAGAATTAAATAACTTACAATTTTAATTATTGTGGGATGGGCGTCCCGCCCATCCCACTTTTAAGAGTGTAAGTTATTTAATTTTCGTTTCTTAGTAGCTGTAGGGTGCGTCGCCGTCGAAAATTTCTAAGAAAATAGCGACCATCTCTGAGTGACATACCTCACATAATCGTTAAAAACGATAACATTTTTTGGACGACAATATATTTGAGAAATTGTACTATTTTATCTTGGATATTACCTGAAGTTAATAACTGAAATTAGTGAGGTGCGTCAGTTCGGAAATTGTCGATTTTTAGCGGAAATTATCCAAGCTGACGCACCCTACGACTTAACGGTGTGTCAGTTCGGAAATTGTCAATTTTTAGCGGAAATTATCCAAGCTGACGCACCCTACGACTTAACTGGATTCTTTAATGGAGTAAGATGAAATGAACCGCGAAGACACGAAGGACACGAAGGAAGAGAAAGAAGAAGATGCAGTTCTTGCTTCGCGCTCTTCGCGTCTTCGCGGTTCGTTCAAATAATTAAAAAGCGCTATTAATTCGGTGTTAGCAAAATAAGCTGTTTTGATAAGATCGATCGCACTTCATCCAATCCCATCTCCACATCCGCCAAAATCTCCCCTATGCTTTTGCCAGACGGGCTTCCCTCTTTCTCCCCCCCTTGGTAAGGGCTTCCCTCTTTCTCCCCCCCTTGGCAAGGGGGGGCTGGGGGGGGTAAACAACCTTGCAAAAACTCAAATTCAGCACTTGACAAATTGACCAATTGGTAGTTGCAATCAAACACTTGTTGACTCGGCCAACCGTGCATACAACCACTCAACTCTGGAATTGCCGCCAAAAGTGCCTTATCGTCCGACCAATCAATCTTATTAACAGGCTTTTTGCCCAAGAAAAACTCGTAATGAGTGATTTCCGTATCCAACAATTCAATTAATCGATAAAGCTCCCGTTCCGTCAAACCCTGAGCTCTTTCCATCAACTCCGGTGCTTTACCCAAAAGTCTTTCTAATTGCCAATATCCCGGATTTGAAAAACCGATAAATTCCAATCCAGAAGCGTCAATTAACTCGAATAATGTGTCGATGTTGTAGTCAACTTCCTGCGGGTGAACGTACATATCTGCAAAACATTCGTCTCGCTGATTTTCTCCCGCCCAACGCTGTTTTTCGTACTTGACAAGGCGGTTGGTTTCTGGTAAGGAAGCAAAGATTTCACGACCGACTTTCACACCATCGGGATAGTCGCCTTTTTGAGTTCCTTGGAGAAGTGCGATCGCCCTTTGCATCAATTGAATTTCCCAACGGCCCAATTCAGCATACACAAAAATGTGCATCAATCCACCAGGAGCCAACTTCGCCGCCAGTGCTTGAATGCCACGAATCGGATCGGGCAAATGATGCAACACGCCCACGCAATTGATCAAATCGAACTCGCCTTCGAGTCGATCGGCATCGTACAGGCTGAGGTGCCGAAAATCTGCTTCTCGCGCGCCCGTTAGCGAAGCCCTCGAAGAGGATCGCCTACAACGTTCTTGTGCTACCTTCAAAGCACCGGAACTAAGGTCGATCGCCGTTACCGACGCTTCTGGGTTAAGGTGAATCAGATAATCCGTACTCGAACCCGTGCCACAGCCAGCATCTAAAATTCGGATATCGAGTTTTTGGGGCTTTTGACCGGTGCAAAAATTGTAAGCATCAGGCCAACTCCAGCGCCAGTTGTAGCCCGGGGGCGGTTCGTCGGACAAAGGATCGGGCGGAAAAGGGAAAGTATCGTAAAGCCGACGAACCGCAGCACTGATATCGGGTGAAGTTTCCATAGATTAGGGAAGAGTTTTAAGTGTTGAGTTGGGCTTCGGGATGGGATTGGACTGACGGCTGACAACTGCCTACTGACAACTGCCTACTGACAACTGCCTACTGACAGCTTCCGCGTAATAAAACTTATCATTTTTTCTCATATAAGCTCTCTTAAATCTATACAATAAATCTCGGCAGGCTTTTTAACAAACGAGGACTGTCAATCACCCAATGCTGAGCTTTCGGGTAAGGCAGCGGCGTCTTTCGGCAGAAAGTAAAAAGCCCAGAAAAAGGCAGAAGAAAATTTTGGATTTTCTTTTTCCTGAATTGAGGGCACTTGCTGCTATCCGCTAAACACTGGACAAAAGTGGACGAGATAGCCAGTCTAAGTCTTTAACTAGGCTACGTTAGTAAGGTCACGACACCTACGAGTGCTTTCC